>CAZUPX010000139.1:0-6547 GCA_964622155.1 uncultured Planctomycetaceae bacterium
GGCGCTGGCGGTCAAAAATGGCGAAACGATCTGGAGCTGCAATGGCGACGGGCCCGGCTATGCCTCGCCGGTGATCGTCACGATCGACGACGTGCGACAAGTGATCACCCAGTCGCAGCGCGCCACGATCGGCGTCGACGCCGAAGAGGGAAAGCTGCTGTGGAAAATCCCCTTTCAGACCGAATACGATCAGAACAGTGTCACCCCGCTAGTGCACGAAGGCTCGGTCATTCTGTCGGGCATCAACAAAGGAGTCAGCCGCTACCGGATCGAGAGGCAAGACGACGAGTGGGGGACCGACGAGATCTGGCAGAACAAGGAGGTTTCGCTGTACACCAGCTCGCCGGTGGCTGTGGGCGAGCGGCTCTTCGGCTTCTCGCACCGTCAGAAAGGACAATTGTTTGCCATCGATCTGACCACCGGCTCGACTCTTTGGACCAGCGATGGGCGCCTGGGCGATAACGCCTCGCTGGTCCGTGCCGGTGACGCACTATGGGCTTTGACCACGACGGCGGAATTACTCGTCTTTCGCGACAGTGACAAGCAATTCGACGTGCTGGCGCGATACACAATTGCCGACACACCCACCTGGGCCCACCCGGTGATTCTTTCCAGCGGCGTGCTGGTCAAGGACGAGTCGAAGCTCCGCCTGTGGGAAATTCCCAAGGCTCAGTGACGCATCCATTGGGCGGCGGGCCGATTGTATTCGCGCGTCACTCACGCCATAATCCGCGACAAGTCAAAGGCGCACCGGCGCGCCTGGTCCCTTAGTTCAGTCGGCGGAGCATACGACCATGCAGCGAGGTACTCTGCGCGAGGCGGCGGCCGAGTTTTTGGGCACGTTCACGCTGATCGTCTTCGGCGTGGGTGTCGTGGCTCAGGTCGTTCTCAGCAAGCATTCGCACGGCGACTACTTGTCGATCAACCTGGGCTGGGGCCTGGCTGTGGCGATGGGCGTGCTGGTGGCCGGCGGCGTGTCGGGCGCGCATCTCAACCCGGCAGTCACGCTGGCGCTAGCCGTGCATCGCGGGTTTCCATGGTCCAAAGTGCTCCCTTACTGCGCGGCGCAACTGGCCGGAGCGCTGGCCGCTTCGGCGGTCGCCTATTTCACGTACTACGATGCGCTCAACCATTTCGACGGCGGCATGCGCGAGGTGACCGGCCCGCTGGCCACCGCCGGCATCTGGGCCACGTACCCGCAAGAGTTCTTGCCCCCCTTCCCTGGCGGATTCGTCGATCAGGTTGTGGGCACAGCGCTATTGATGATGGTAATCTTCGCCATCAGCGACCAGCGCAACCTGGCGATCCCTTCGCCCCTTGGGCCGTTGTTCGTGGGGGCCACAGTTCTGCTGATCGGAATGACCTACGGCTACAACTCGGGCTACGCGATCAATCCGGCCCGCGATTTCGGCCCGCGACTGTTCACGGCGATCGCCGGCTGGGGAAGCGAAGTCTTCACCGCCGCCCACAACTGGTGGTGGGTGCCCATCGTCGCGCCCTGCTGCGGCGCGGTTTTGGGCGGGTGGATTTACGACCTGCTGATCACGCGACACCACAAAGACCGAGCTGATGACAGATAGTTCGGAATTGCTGGCTCGTATGAACACCGGTTTTGACACACGTCGCCGATCGGATGTCGATGCGCTCCTTAGGCAATGTACCGATGAAAAGCTCCGGCGGGGAGATACCGCTCGCGCGCTATCCAAAGCAAGGCAGGCTTTGACGTTGGTGACGCAGGCCCCGTCATTAGGGTCGCCATGGGAGCAACTCGCGGCCTATCGCGTGGGCCACTTGATGCTGCGAACCAAGGGATCAAACCGTAAGCTTGACGAGATCGAGGAGCTGTTCGCTCGTGCATCGCAAATCAGTGCGAGCACCGGACAGTTTCCCTTGGGCCCCCTGCCTCACATTTACCGGCTCGCCGTGCTGCATCGAATGCTGATTTTGGCCGACTCCGAACAGCATCGGGAGGGGCTACGAAGGCGCATCCGACAGGTATTCGAAATCGCGCGAGAGGAAGTACAACATCGCGTCGGAGCACATTTCCAGCGCTCTGAATGGACTGGGGCCAACTCAGAACGCGGCCAGATACAGGAGGGACTGTTCAACCTGCTCGAACTCGCGGCTTATTTTCTGGGTGAGCACTATGCACCCCTTGAGGGTCTGGGAGCATTGGACGTTGCAACCTACGCGCCTGACGACGCGTGGTTTCTTGTCGGCCCCGATCCTCTCATCGCAAAGATCAGACTGGCACGCGATCTCGCGCTGGAAGAACTCGATTCACGAGGCGAAGCCGATTCAAAAGCGGTGCTTCTCGTCTTTCCGCCAATTCCAGAGAATGCCAAGTGGCGGTTGGCGTCTGCTACCGAATGGCAAGAAGTCAATCCTGAGTGGATTAAAATCCTCATCACGCTTCTCAAGGAACGACCGATGTCTCGCGACCGGCTTCTGAGCCGGCTTGGAGCTGACGAGGACAAGAACGCCAGGACGAACCTTCGGAAGGCCATTGAGCGAGCCAACGACGCTCTTCGATGCCTGACTGGGCGCGACGACTTGGATTCCTTCAAAAAGTCAAGCGATCCACTGCGACTCACGGAAGAGCTCGTTATCTTCGGTGCGGTTCACGAACGAACCTACCGGTAGGCTGCGCATTGGTTCCGCAACGCCGGAGCAGCAAAGAGTCGCAAACCACAGGCCACACAGCGCTTGCGATTTGCCGGTCGAAGCGGTCACGCTCATGTCACGCGGCCTCCCTCAT
The DNA here is from genome assembly GCA_964622155.1 of uncultured Planctomycetaceae bacterium. Classification (GTDB taxonomy): domain Bacteria; phylum Planctomycetota; class Planctomycetia; order Pirellulales; family PALSA-1355; genus CAZUPX01. The sequence goes on from CAZUPX010000139.1 coordinate 2,759, forward strand.
ACTGTCTGACAGAAGCAGCCACGCGACGTGGATGCACTGGCCACGACGAACTCAGCAGATTGGGAGACCTTGAAATGAGAAACAAGTACTACTTCGCGTATGGGTCAAACCTGAATACTGGCGATTGGCAGCGCTGGTGTCGAAAGCGAGGGTTTGCCGAAGATATGCTGCGTTTTCGCTCGGTCGGCTACTTGCCCGACCAAGACATCGTATTCAATTACGGCTCGGAAAGTCGCAAGGGCGGAGTACTCAACCTGGTCCGACGGCTCGGCCAATTGGTTGAGGGCGTGATTTTCAAGGTTCGGGGCAACGGGTGGGAAGCACTCGATGACAAGGAGGGAACGCCGAATAGGTACAAGCAGCTCGACACCGTGGCGATCGACGATGACGGAAAAGAAGTCGACGTTACCACCTACTATGTGCCCAAGGAGCGAACCGAGGGCTTTGTTGAGCCTCACGGAGACTACGTCGACGTTGTCCGCCGCGGCCTTCAAGATTACAAGCTTTCCGACGGGGCCTTAAATCTTGCGAGCTGCGGGAAGAGGCCGGATTGGACAGTGGATGCCTTCTTCGTTTACGGAACGCTACTGCGAAACGAGACCCGTTTTCGAATCCTCCGGCAATTCGGGCTCGAATGCACGCTGTTGGCTCAAACGCACGGGCGGCTCCACGATTTCGGTAATTATCCTGGTCTCGTCGAAGCTTCCAATGAAGCAGAATTTGTCCAGGGGGACTTTATCCGACTACGCAACCCCGGAGGTGCAATCTCGAAACTGGATCGAATCGAGGGATTTACGGGTTTCGGCAAGCCCGGCTCGCTCTTCCAACGCGCGTTGATTCAAGTTGACGTCGGCGAAGGGCGCATCCGCCAGGCATGGACCTACCGGTACGCGAACAGCGCCCCTACTGCACCGACAATCCCTTCTGGTGATTGGCGTGAGCACCGCGGTTGCCGTTACGAATTTCTGCAAAGACTCGTCCAGGTGCACGCTGGCGATGACGAGGCACGCATTGCAGCAGGAATAGCGCGCGGTATTCCATACTCCTTCAATCCAGATCATGATGCGGTCGTTCGATCATTGCTGCCGCTGACCGATTCCTTGCTCGACCATCAGATATCGGAGCGGAAGCTTGCCCAAATTTCCGGCAGTTGGGTGACGGTACCGTAATTCGTCAGGCGTGGCGAGGGAGGGACAACGCGTAGGTTTTCAAAAGTCAATGACTTGCCCCTTGGCGGCCAGGGGGACGACGAAGATTTTGCCATCACCCATGCGGCCGGTGCGGGCGACTTCGACAATCTTGCGCAAGATCTCCTCAACGCGGCTGTCGTCGACCCACAGCGTGATCTCGACCTTCGGAAGAAAAGCCAGCGAGTATTCGCTGTCGGCGTACTGGTCGAGATAGCTCTTCTGCCGGCCGTAGCCCTTCACCTCGCGCACCGAACACGCTTCCAGCGGCGCACGCTTGAGCCCTTCCAAGACCTTTTCGGCCAGGAAGGGCTTGATGATGGCAATGACTTGTTTCACGGGAGACCGGGCTAGCTGAAAAAATTCTCGCCGTAAAGGTTCAGCCCCGGGCGAGTCTGGACCTCGATGTCGCCAAGCACGCTGGTCTGGCACGATAACCGCATCGTGTTCTCGTTACCGATGTAGGCAAACGAGAAACCCAAGCGCGCCCGCTCGACGACACCCATCGGGCTGGCGTTTTCCATGCCCTTGGTGATCAGCACGCGGCATGTGCCGCAACAGCCAAGGCCAGGACAATGCGTCAGCGGCAACTTGTGTAACAGGGGGTAAATTTCCACGCCGGCTTGCATCGCTTCGCGGCGCAGATTGGAACCCTCTGGTACTTGGATCTCTTTTTTCTCGTTTACAAACTTGATCGTCGGCATCCGACCCCCACTTTCCCAATCTCGATTGCCGGCCGTGCCGGCATGCAAACCGTCTAATTTAGCCCGCGGACCCAAGAAAATCTAGCATAACGCACCCTGCAGTCCGGGGACCGTTGACGGTACGATAAGGTCTCGTGGCGAACCGCCGCGGTACCTATGAAGCTAATCGCAACTCTTCTCATCGTGTGTTGCACGAACCTCGCGGCCGGCGCCGGCGCGCGCGGCTTCGAGTTCTTCGAGCCGCTCAACCCCCCACGGACGTTTCAAGTCATGGCCCATCGGGGGCTGGCCTCCGCGGCGCCCGAGAACAGCCGCGCGGCCATCCAGATGTGCATCGATGACGGGCTGGAATGGGCCGAAGTCGACGTGCGGCTGTCGGCCGACGGCCAACACATACTGTTTCACGACGAAACACTCAACGTCAAGACCGATGGCACCGGCCGCCTCAGCGATCACACGCTGGCGCAACTCAAACAGTTGGACGCCGGCAGTTGGTTCGCCAAACGCTTCGCCGGAACCCGGCTGCTCACGCTCGAGGAATGTTTGGCGCTGGCCAAGGACAAGATCAATCTGTATCTCGATTGCAAACAGGTCGACGCGCCGTTGCTGGTACGCCAGATCAAATCGGCCGCCCTTGAGCATCAGGTGCTGGTGTTTGCCGACCGCGCGACGCTCACACGGGTTCGCGAGCTATCCGGCGGGTCGATCGCCGTGATGAGCGTTTGGCGTCCCCAGGATGGCTTCGACGGCGGGGTGTCCGAGCTACGACCGGCCGCGGTCGAGATCGACGCCAACGAGATAACATCAGAAATCTGCCGAGAGTTCCACGCTCGGGGCATTAAGGTACAAGCTCGGATGCTCGGCACGTGCGACCAGCCGAAGTTCTGGGACAAGGTGCTGGCCGACGGCGCCGACTATCTGCAGACCGACCTGGGCGAGGAAGTCGTCGCGCACGTGCTGGCCAGACAGCTTCAGCCGCGCACGGTGCGTTTGGCGTGTCATCGCGGAGCTTCGAGATATGCACCCGAAAACACACTGGCTGCGTTCGCCAAGGCGGCTCGCCTGCACGCCGACTTCGTCGAGTTCGACGTGCGTCCTTCTCGCGACGGCAAGTACTTTTTGCTGCATGACGCCTCGCTCGATCGCACGACCAACAGCAAGGGTCCGATCCGCCAGATGGAAGGCGCGGCAATCGACGGGCTCGACGCCGGCGCCTGGTTTGGCCGGCCTTTTGTGAGTGAGCGAGTCCCTTCGCTTGACGAGTTTCTGGCCGCCGTGTCGCCGCAGATGAACTTGTATTTCGACGCCAAAGACATTCCGCCCGCGGCGCTGGCTCTGGCGCTAGCGAAACATTCTCTTGCCGAACGGACTATCGTCTATCAGGGTGCCGATTATTTGCGAAAGGTCCGCGAAGTCGACCCTCGAATCCGCGCCATGCCGCCGGCCAGATCGCTGGCTGAGGTCGACCGCCTGGCCGCTGACGACAAGCTGAAACCGTACGCCGTCGACACTCCCTGGCGCGTGCTCTCGAAGGAGTATATTGACCACTGTCACAAGGCAGGCATCCAGGTGTTCGCCGACGCACCGGGAAATATCGACGTCCGAGGCTATCGACAGGCGATCGAGTGGGGCATCGACCTCGTGCAAACCGACCATCCTCTGCGCTGGTGGCGCGCGATGGAACTGGAGACCGCCGAGCAGAAGAAGCCCTGATACCGATTGAACGCCGCTTGCCGTCCAACACCAATTCCAAACAGCGAATCCCCCATGAGACCGCGGCTACTGATCATCGGCGCCAGTGGCTTTGTCGGCTCGCGTTGGGCACAAGTTGCACAAAGCGCGTTTCAAGTGTTTCGCGGATCGCGGCGATATTTCGATAAGAGCCAAGATGACTCGGT
>CAZUPX010000140.1:0-2802 GCA_964622155.1 uncultured Planctomycetaceae bacterium
GAAAAATGCCACGACGGCATTTTTCAACGGACTGTTAGGGGGACAATTGTGCCGGAGGTGGGGTCGTCACCCGATAGGCCGGGATGTGGGGCGTCGCGAGCTGGCGCGCCGGTCGACCAGCCTTGGCCAATCCGCCGGCAGTGGCGGCGGTCGCGCGTTGGAAATAGGATTCCAGTTAACCAGCTTGTCGTAGGTTCGAGTCCGCCTTCGGCGGACCGGGGGAGCTGGGGTCCGAAAGGAACGCTCTTCGAAATCGCGCGTTTCCGGTTAACGCGCTGACACCGTGGGCAGCGCGCACGTTGCCGCAGTCGCTTGCGGACCTGGCCCGGTGCGAGCGCGCGGCGTCAGTTGGCCGGCGCGGCCTGCTCGGGCGCCAGCTCCGGAACGTAGTGCCTGGCCACTTCGATCGCCATCACACCGGGCTGCGCGGTGGCGCCGTTTGCCAACACGATGATCGATACCTTGTCGTCAACCAGGCGCAAGTAGCTCGATCGGAATCCGGTCAGCGTACCGCCGTGGCGCACCACCCTGTGACCGGCGATCGGGCTGAGCTCCCAACCGTAACCGTAGGGATGCTGCTTGCCGTCGTTGAGTGTGACGGACGTCCACATTTCGTCGAGAGTGGTCTGAGAGAGGACCGTGTGGCCGTAGAGCGCTGCGTCCCACTTCGCCAGGTCCAGGACGCTTGAAAGAAACGCGCCGCTGGGACGCACCGCCAGCATGACCTCGTCGTTTTCCAGATGGCCGCGCCAGTAGTAGCCGTCGGCCCGGTTGGAGACGATGTCGCGCATCGTGGTGACGCGTGTGGAATCCATGCCGAGCGCGGCGAAGACTCGCTCCCGCATAAACTCGCCCCACGGTTTGCCGCTGACCCTACGCATAATCTCGGCCAGGGCGAAGTAGCCGAGATTGCAGTAGCGCCATTTCTCTCCCGGCGCAAAGCCCAGCTTCTGGGCATAAGCCGTTTTGATCAGATCGGCGTCGCTCTGTACTTTGAGACTTGCAAAGCCGGGCGCTTCGCGCGAAAGGCCCGAAGTGTGTGTGAGCAAATGCCGGATCGTGATGTCCTTCCACGCCTCGGGCGCCCCCGGCAGGAAGGTACTGATCTTGTCGTCCACCTTGATCTTGCCGTCCTGCACCAGCAGCATGATTCCTGCCGCGATGAATTGCTTGCTGACCGAACCGATCTTGTAGACTGTCTCGGGGGCCGCGGGCACTTTGAGCTCCACGTTGGCCAAGCCGTAGCCTTGCGCCTTGACGACTTTTCCCTCTCTGATCACCGCCAGCGACACGCCGGGAATGTGCCGCGTCTGCATTTCCGCGTTGACGTAGTCGTCAATCTCATCCGACCGTGCTGCTTGCAGAAGCGATCCGGCAACTAGCAATGCCACCGTCAACGGTATGCGCAATCGTTGCCAATGCATGTGCGAATCCTCCCCGATGGACGATCGAAAAACCTGCCAGAAGCCCAGAGTCATTTCGCTCAAAATCGCTCGATATTTTGCACGCGCGACCGACGGCGATCAACCCGCGCCGGCCGGGCTTCACCATTTTTCGGAGCTACCTGACCGATGCTGGTGCCTACCCGCTTGCAGTCGGCCCCTGCGGAACATAACCAAGAACGGCGCGTATTGTTCCGAAGAGGGTTGCGTTCGGGGAGCTTTTTCGGTTTGCGGAATTTCCGCCGACCGACGGGTTAGCTTACGACGCCGAGAGTTTCCGCTCTCGGCGTTTTCGTTTTTTCCGCCTGCCACGCAAGGGCTTGCGACGCACGGCCGGCTTGACGAGCGTTCTCTGCCGTTGGGCGGCGAACGGCACCCGGCTCCCGCACCGCGCGATCTCGCGCCAAACTCTCGCGCTCTCGGTTTGGTAGGCCCCTTTGGGTTAACGACGTGGTTGGCTTCGGGGGTCAGGTCAATTGCATCGCGCCAGGGATGGAATCCGGCGGATCAATTCATAAATTGTCCTTAAAATTCAAAAAGACTGTTTACATGCGAGTTGCGCCGACTATATTCGAGACGGTTCGGCGTACGCCCCTTTGTCGTCGTGCGTCCGCGATTCACCGGACGAATGCCTGACTGGCATCTCCGAGAGACACGCTAATGAGTCAACTCTAACGACCGACCCGCACCGTCGCTGGTGCCCACTTCTCGGTCGCTCGCTTTACGTTGCCCTACCCGGCGTTGATTTCCGAAATGGGAATCGCGTTGGAGGAATCGTCCTCGCGTGAGGGTGAATTCTCGATCAGTTTGTTGCGCCCTTTGTTGAATCCCTTGGTTTTCAATGAGTTTGCTCGTGAACACGTAACTTTCTTTATCCAGGAGAACGGCTAATGGCTACAGCATCAAATCGCGTCTTGTTGGTTGCATTGGCAGTGTGGGCTTGCACCCCGACGGCCCGGGCAGATGTGATTTCCGACGGGTCGCACGCGCTGGGCGGCTCGCGGCTTTATGTCGGCAATCTGAGCTTCCACCAAGACTCGTTCTTCGACGTCTTCTTCGACGTGAGCCTGCAGATGGGCGGCCCGCCGCTGGCGCCACCCGATCCGGGTCCACCCCCTAGCAGGCCGCAGATGGACGGCGTGGTCGTTTTGACTGAATCGCTGCCGGGGGGCGCGGGTCCGGGCCCTTCCATCTCGTACCCGGCTACGATGTCGTTCTTCGACGTCTTTACCGAGATCAGTCTCGATGGCTCGACATCCTTTTACGACACCGAGATGCTCAGCCTGAGCCTGGAGGGCGTTTATCCATCCATCGGTGCGTTCAAGATCCGCGAGAGTCCCACGCTGCCGTCACTTGGGAA
>CAZUPX010000141.1:0-6166 GCA_964622155.1 uncultured Planctomycetaceae bacterium
CGAAGCCCCCCACCGGCTCCATTTTCGCTGTAATCGGTGCCGGCGGGTCTGCGAGCACGTTGGCGCGGCCTTTTCGCTCATTTTGGAAGAGAAGATGGCGCTCGGGCTGGCCGTGCCACCAAAGCCGCGCGAGCCGATTGAGAGCCTGGCCGAGGAGGAGCTCGTGAGCCGCGCTCTGGCGGAACGCGCCGAGCGGGCACGAGCCGAAAAGATGTCCGTGCGCGCGGTTGACCCGGCGCGGCCTTGGACCGACTACATCGTGACCAATCACCTAAGCGGGAAAACCTATCGTGTGGCCCTACGCGGGCTGGAACCGGGAGATTCCTATTGTTCTTGCCCCGACTTTCGCACCAATACGCTGGGCACGTGCAAGCACGTGTTACGCGTGGTGAGCAACGCGAAGCGCCGCTTTACGCCGCGGCAGCTCGGCCGGCCCCATCGGCCACAGACCCTGGCTCTCCACTTGCACTACGCCAGCGAGGTAACGCTGCGGCTGCTTGTGCCCGACCGTCTCGACGAAGAAGCGGCCAAGATTGTGGATCCGCTGCGCGGTCGCCCGTTGGACGACATTCCCGACCTGCTCAAACGCCTGGCCCGCTTGCAAAGACTCGGGCACGAAGTAACGATCTATCCCGATGCCGAGGAGTTCATCCAACAGCGGACGTTGCAGGAGCGCTTGCGGGCCACGGCCGGCGAGATTCGCCATGACCCCGCCGAACACCCGCTACGAACCTCACTTCTCAAGCTTCCGCTGTTGCCTTATCAGTTGGACGGCATTGCCTTCGCGGCCGGCGTCGGGCGGGCGGTTCTAGCCGACGACATGGGATTGGGCAAAACGATGCAGGGCGTGGGCGCCGCGGAGTTATTGGCCCGCGAGGCCGAGATCCGCAAGGTGCTGGTGATTTGCCCGGCGTCGCTCAAATCGCAATGGCGCAGCGAAATCCACCGCTTCTGCGATCGCGACGTGCAACTCGTGAACGGCGCCGCCGCCGAGCGACAAGCCCAGTACGGCAACGATAGTTTTTTCACCGTCTGCAATTACGAGCAAGTGCTGCGAGATATCCTGGCGATCGAGCGCCTGGACTGGGATTTGATCATTCTGGACGAAGGTCAGCGGATCAAAAACTGGGAATCGAAGACCAGCCGAGTGGTCAAGAGCTTGCGATCGCGTTTCGCGCTCGTGCTGTCCGGCACGCCCCTGGAAAACCGGCTCGATGATCTGTACTCGATCGTGCAGTTCGTCGACGACCGCCGCCTGGGGCCCGGTTTTCGGTTCTTCAACAAGCACCGCATCGTGGACGACAAGGGGAAGGTCCTCGGGTACAAGGACCTCGCCGAGCTGCGAGAAACCCTCAAACCCGTGCTGCTGCGCCGCACGCGCGAGAGCGTCCGTCTCGAGTTGCCGGAGCGGACCACCGAATTTGTGCGCATCGCGCCTAGCGATGAGCAGGTCGCGATGCATGACGCCCATATGCGCATCGTGGCCACCATCGTGCGTAAAAAGTTCATCAGCGAGATGGACTTGCTGCGACTGCAAAAGGAACTGCTCGTCTGCCGTATGACCGCCGACAGCACTGTCCTGGTCGACAAGCAGAAGCCCGGCTATTCGACAAAGTTGGAACGCCTCGACGAGCTGTTCGAGTCGTTGTTCGAGGAAGAGGAAGCGCGCAAGGCGGTGGTCTTTTCCGAATGGACGACGATGCTCGATCTGATCGAACCGCTGCTGCGCAAAAGGAAGCTCGACTACGTCCGGCTCGACGGCAGCGTGCCGCAGAAGAAGCGCCAGGAGCTGGTACACCGATTTCAAACCGAGACCGACTGCCGGTTGTTCCTCAGCACCAATGCCGGCTCGACAGGCTTGAATCTGCAAGCCGCCAACACGGTGGTCAACGTCGACCTGCCGTGGAATCCAGCGGTGCTCGATCAGCGCATTGCCCGCGCGCATCGCATGGGCCAGAAGCAGCCGGTGCAGGTGTTCGTGCTCGTGACCGAGAGCACGATCGAGGAGAACCTACTGAACACACTGGCCGCCAAGAAAGAGCTGGCACTGGCGGCGCTGGACGTGGAGTCGGACGTGAACGAGGTCGAAGTGGCTAGTGGCATGCAGGAGCTGAAGGGCCGTCTGGAGGTGTTGCTCGGCGCTCGCTGCGAGGCGCCGATTGACCAATCGGTCTGCCGGCAGGAAGAGAAGGCGGCGGCGCAGTTCGCCGATTCACACCGAGATCGCGTGGCCGCCGCCGGTGGAGAGCTGTTGGGCGCGGCATTCAAGCTGCTCGGCGAGTTGGTCGATCGAACGCCCGTCACGCCGCCGTCACCCGCGCTCGTAGCCAGCGTGCGCGAAGGATTGCGTTCGTGCGTCGACGAAGATCGAACGGGCAAACCGCGCCTTACGGTCACGTTGCCCGACGGCGGCTCGCTGGACCACCTGGCCCAAACCCTGGCCCGGTTGCTCGTTGCCAGCCAGCCGGCGACTGATTCAGCGCAACCTATCGCGCGAGAGTGAATCGCCCTTTGGGCAAGTCAGGAGCTTCGAGCCGCTCGCGAAACCGACGTCGACTTGATGCTATCGGTTCATCTTCTTCTGCATTCGCGCGTGGAGCTGACATTGAAGTATCGCGTGATTTGGAGCGACCTGTCGGCAACTGACGCCGACGCGGCGCCCGACGTACCCGGCGCGATCCGCATGATCGAACAGTTTAACAAGCAAAAGGCGGACAAAGACGGTTGAGATCGCGTCTAGAGGTCGGTGCGACCGTCTGAAAGCTTTTGCGCCGGCGGATCTTGGTAGTGCAGGAACGCCACCGTTACGGCGCCGGCGGTGATCGCAACGTCGGCGACATTAAAGATGCCGGTAGAAAGCGGACCGATTCCGAGAATCAAGAAATCCGTGACCATCCCCTCGTGCAGCATCCGGTCCAGTAGATTGCCGCTGCCGCCCGCCAGAAACGAAACCAGCGCCACGAACATCGTCAGCCGCATGTCCCAGCGGCTGACCAGATACCAGCCGACGGCGACCAGTAATACTCCGTTGCTGACCGTGAACAACCAAAAACGAAGCGACGGCGAAAGGCTGCTGCCCAAGCTCAAAAAAGCTCCAGGGTTCAGCGAATACTCGAGACGCAGCATATTGGCCAGATACGATCGGGGCGTCTCGCCGCGCAATGTCTCGGTCGCGATCCGCTTGGTTGCCTGATCGCAACCAATGCACATTGCCAGGATGATCGCCGCCAACACCATTCGCGTCCACTTGGACGAGAGGTAGTCCATTTGAGTTTGCTCCCGTGATCGCCACTTGGATTAGCAGTCGTCAGCCAAAGGTGACGGAGTATCGGCGAAGTCCGTTGATGCCGCAAGACCGATGGGCCGTTGACTGGCGAGATTCGGGTCGCGGAAGTCGGCCACGTCCATTTTCGGTCCCAGTCATAATGCCTCTTGACGGACTCCCTTGGGCGACAGATTACCTTGGATATTCTGTGAAGGGCATTGTAACATTCGCTTAGTCAATTAGCCGGTGATACCGGCCCATCCAATACGGCAACAGGATCGCGGCGCCGTCGTCGCGATAGCGGCCGTCTGAGCCGCCGTCTAACAGATACGGATCGCCGTTCCAGCGCATCACGTGCCGCTCCGAGACCGGCAACACCGTTTGACCCGTCAGGCGGCCAAAGCGGTTGGTCGACAGTGGGCCCAGGTCGGCGCGGCCGCTATTGTGCACGGTCCAACTGGTCGTGTCGGCGGGCACCTCGCGAAACCAGGCCACGCACTCGTCGCGATCGTATTCCGCGGGATTAATCATCGCCACGTCCGGACGTTTTGTCGCGTCCGTCCAGGTGCTGGCTTGCAAACTGGCGCCGTAGATGAGATTGAAAAACGGACTGCGTTCTGGCCGTTCGGCCAACCACGTTCGCTTGAGGCTCGCCAGGTACTTTTCGCGCAAGCTCTCATCGCGCTCGTGAATCAGAAGCGGATAGTAGGCCAGAAATGCCAACTCGTCGTCACTGTGATTGACTCGATTGATCGGCCAGGCATGCTTCTGAAACACCGTGTTGGTCGCGTAGGCATGTTTCTCGATTAGCTCCTTCGACATCTCGGCGTACCGCGGCTTGCCGACGATGTGCTCGGCAACCTTCAGGAACGACAGGATCTCAAGCGAGTTGAGCCCTCGGTCGCCCACGCGCCGCAAGTCGTGGTTGAGCTTGTCCGGAGCCCACACGCCCCACCGCGTGGGAACGCCTGGCGGTCCGACATAGTTCAGGCCGTGATCCAATATGTGATCGGTAATTCGCTCGATGTATCCGGCAATCTCCTTTCGCTCCTCGGGCGTGGCGGCTACGTCGTGATAGATCGAGTAGGCAAAGTAATGCCCGTCGACCTCGTCGCTCGACGTGTCCCCCTTCCACCACCAGCGACCATCGACCGATCGGTGCCACTCGCCTGAGCGGGGCGCCGAGGGATTGCCCTCGATGGGAATGATGCTGCGCGCGGCGAAGCCGCTGATGCCGCTGACGCGCTCCAGAAACATCAAGGCTTCGAGCGACCGCCGGGCGTTTGCCTTCGCCTCCGGGTCGCCGGTGACGGCGTAGCGAAACGCCTCGGCGGCGACGTAGATGCTGGTCCACAATCCGTCGTTGTCGTTGGAGTGCTGCGAGTGGCCCGCGTCGAGCCGGCCAGGCGCGCTCAAGCTGATCCCGCCGACGAGCCCGTATTGGACGTGGTGCTTGCACAACGTGTCGTCGATGTCGCGCATTTTTTGTTCGAGTGAGGTCTCACGGCGGACGAGCTTGCCGATGCCCTCGGTGGTGTCGACCAGGACTTCGCCCTGTTCAGTCAGAGCCAAGTCGCGCACGTCGTCGTCGGGCAGCCAGCGCCGCGAGTGAAACAGCCGCCAGCGATTCGCGCCGGGCGCCAGGAACATAAGCCCACGACGCGATCCGGCCCAGATGTCGCCGTTGTCCGCACGGATGACAATCGTCAGGTCGCCGAAGGGCAACGTCGGCTGGCCGTTGGCCACCGCCGAGAGCTCGGCTCCACGTAGCCGCTGGCCGGTCGACTTCGGCAGCGAGCTGACCTGCGCCGGCTGGGCCACCCATTGCAAGTATTTCTCGTCACTCGCGCCCACAAGCGCGACACAGCATATCAAAGCTTGGATCATGGCGGGTCTCAACGCGGAATGGCGGCAGGAGGCAAGCGGCCGGGGATGCCGTTCAGGGCCACTCGATAAAGTAGTCAGCCGGCGCGGTCGCCGCAAGCAGTCGCGCGCGAGGGGCGGACCGCGGTCGGCGCTCGGATGGCGGCACGTGGCCGGGTTCTCTACACTTGTTAGCCATGATCCCCATCCGCGGCTTATTCGAAGGTCATCTGACGGTCGGCGATCTGGATCGCGCAATGGCGTTTTATGGTGGCACACTGGGTCTCGAACTGGCCGAGGTGTTTCGCGAGCGTCGCGTGGTGTTTTATTGGCTCGGCCCGCCGGGCCAATCGATGCTCGGGCTTTGGGAAGCTGGCTCCGGCCCGCAACGGATGAGCCTCCACGTGGCCTTCAAGGTCGAGCTTGCCGACCTGCTCGCAGCCCATTGCAAACTGCAAGCCGCCGGCATTGTTCCACGCGACTTCGATGGCAAGCCCAGCAACGAGCCGATCGTGCTGGCCTGGATGCCCGCCGCCGCGGTCTACTTCCACGATCCCGACGGCAACCTGCTGGAGTTTCTCGCTATGCTCGACGAGACCCCGCGGCCGGAATCGGGTGTGGTGCCGTGGAGTGCGTGGGGTAGAAGTCATTAGTGTCTGCGATTCGTGGAAGTTGCGACGAGGAGTTAGCCACCGAGCTTGGAGGACAGACAAAAGTGATCGGTGGCCAGTGACGAAGAAACAGACCACGGATCCCGGCGCGCCGAGATTCCCGCCCCTTCGTCTCCGGGTTCTCCGTGGCCTTCGTGGCTAATCTCTTCTTGGCGTATCAAAATAACCCAGGCGCGCAGCACGACGCTTGCGCGCCTGGGGCGCGAAACTTTCCCTTTCCTTTATGCCTGCACTTTCTGAGAAAACGCTGGTAACTGGTATTCCCTAAAAAAAGGCTCTCCCGTCAAGCTGCGGTTGCAAGACACGCGGCAAGACAGGAGAGCCAAGGATGGCGAAATCTAAATGTCGTTGGGAATCTCCCGAACAG
>CAZUPX010000142.1:0-5761 GCA_964622155.1 uncultured Planctomycetaceae bacterium
GTGCTCGTCGTACGGGTCTCCCACGAGGCACCCACCTTTAACCAACCAAGGAGTAGGTTTCAAGAACGACTGTAACTGAGGGGTGGTTACCACGAACCTCGGTCCCGCCGTGAGGCGGGCAGGCAGACGCCTTGAAAAACCCTCCTTATAAAACTCGAACGCCTCGGCATCACCGGGAGTGAGCAGCCGCGCACAAATCCTTTCCCATAAGGCATAAAGGAAAGGAAAAGTATCGCGCCCCAGGCGCGCAGCGTCGTGCTGCGCGCCTGGGTTTTTTCAATACACGAGGAAAGAAGATTAGCCACCGAGGGCTCCGAGAACACCGAGACGCACGGAGGACGAGGGCGGATTCAAGGATTGGGTTCTTGTAACTCTCAGCGTCCTCTGCGCTCTCTGCGTTAAAGCTCTTGAATTTTGAAACGCAGAGGGCGCAGAGAACGCTGAGACGGACGAAGGAGGGTTACGAAGAAAGACAACAAAAGGCAGACTCCTTCTCCGTGTCCTCGGTGCTCTCTGTGGCAAAACCACTTCTGTGGAAAAATCACCTTATGCCATCAGAACGTCTTGACGATCGAGCCGCCGTCGACGACCAGCACGGCGCCGGTGATGTAGCTGCCGGCGTCGCTGGCCAACATCAGTGCGGGTCCGGCCAGCTCGCGCGGCTGGCCCCAGCGGCGCAGGGCCGTGCGGTCGGCCAGGTTCTTCTTTTGCTCGTCGCTCAAGATGCTGCCCGGCAGATCGGTGAGGAATGGTCCGGGCGCGATGCAATTGACCGTGATGCCGAACTCGCCCAAGTCCAGCGCGCTGGCCCGGGCCAGCCCGATCAACCCGCTCTTGGTGGCCGAATAGACGTTGCGCTCGTCCTTCGAGGCCAGGCCCATGATCGACGAGATGTGAATGATGCGACCCCATTTACGCTGCTTCATTTGCGGCACGAGTGCCCGCGTCATGGCCATGCACGAGGTGAGATTCAATTCGACGATGCGGTCCCAGACGTCATCGGTGATTTTGTCGATCGCTTGCGGCACGTTGCTGCCGGCGTTGTTGACCAGGATGTCGACCTTGCCCTTGGCGTCCAGTGCGCTTTTGACCAGTCGGGTGACGTCGGCCCGGTTGGTCATGTCGGCCACGAAGTAGGCCACCTTGGCCTTGGTGCCTTCGCCGATTTCGGAGGCGGCCGATTTCAGCTCCGACTCGTGTCGGCTGGAGATAATAATGTCGGCGCCGGCTTCGGCAAACACGCGGGCCATGGCCTTACCCAGACCCTTGCTGCCTCCGGTCACCAGTGCCACGCGTCCGGTCAGATCGAACAGTGGATGTGTCATGCGAATCTCGCCGAGTGTGATATCTATGGTGTCTCTTGAGTCTTACTTGCTACGCGAGGGCTTCGACCACCAGGTCGCCGACTTGCTGGGTGCTGTAACCCATCTTGCCGGCGGCCTGGCTCTTCATCTTCGTGCCGGTGACTTTCTGAATCGCCTGCTGGATGCGCTCGGCGCTTTGGGCCTGGCCCGAATGTTCCAGCAGCATGCTCATGGCGTTGATGGCGGCGATGGGATTGATCACGTGCTGGCCTGTGTACTTGGGAGCGCTACCGCCCATGGGCTCGAACATGCTGGTCCCGCCCGGTTCGGGGTTGATATTGCCGCCGGCCGCCACGCCCATGCCACCCTGCAAGATGCCGCCCAGATCGGTAATGATGTCGCCGAACATGTTGGTGGTCACGATCACATCGTAGTACTCGGGATTCTTGACCATCCACATGCAGCACGCGTCGACGTGGTTGTAGTCGGGCTTGATGTCTGGATATTCGCTGGCCACGTCCTGAAAGGTGCGCCACCACAGGTCGTGGCCAAACGTGAGCACGTTGGTCTTGGCCACCAGCGTGAGCATCTTTTTTGGGTTGTTGCGGCGGCGCGTGAACTCGAAGGCCCAGCGAATGCACCGTTCGCAGCCCTTGCGCGTGTAGACGGCCGTCTGGCTGGCGACTTCGTCGGGCGTGTTCTTCTTCAAAAACCCGCCCACGCCGCAATACAGGTCTTCGGTGTTTTCGCGGACGACGACAAAGTCGATATCGGCCGGTCCCTTGTCCCGCAGCGGCGTCTCGACGCCCGGATAGAGCTTCACCGGCCGCAGGTTGATGTACTGGTCGAGCTGGAACCGCAGCTCGAGCAGCAAGCCTTTTTCCAGAATGCCGGGGGGCACGTCGGGATGGCCGACCGCGCCCAAGTAAATGGCATCGAAGGCGCGAAGCTGCTCGACGGCGCCCGCCGGCAGCGTCTCGCCGGTCCGCAGGTAACGCTCGCCGCCAAAGTCGAAATCGGTCAGTTCGTACGTGAACTTGTCGACGTGGGCGACGGCCTTCAGGACCTTAAGGCCCTCAGCCGCCACTTCGGGCCCAGTGCCGTCGCCGCCGATCACGGCGATGCGCAATGTTTTTTTAGCGTTCAAGATAGACCTCAGTATCGACATCAGGCCGCGCCGGGCACGGCAAACGAAACCGCGATTCTACCAGTCGCGCCGTGGGGTCACAAGTTGCGGCAGGCTCGTGCTCGTTCTGGCATCCAACGAGGCGGCGGTCGAGTTCTACAATCGCCTCGGCTATGTTATCGAGGAGCGGATCAGCATGGGCAAAATCCTGGAAACCAACTGACCGCGCTGGTGACGACGTTGCCTCTCGCTTGCGTTGCCACCGGCCCTCAAGGCTTTCGCCGCCGGTCGGTTCGCTACAAGCTGCAAGCTCGCGCGGCATCAAACTCCCACGAAAACCGCAGCTATCCGTTCCTTCAATGCTTGCTAGCATGGAGGCATCAAGTTCGACACATCAGCCGCATCCTTGACCGCGCCCCCATGATGGTTGTGTGGCGCTGATGCCAGGCGAGCGCGGTCCTTCGGAGATCAGAATCCATGTTCATTGGTGCTCGAGCGGTCAGCGTGTTGTTGTTCGCCTGTTTGCCGGCGCTTGCCCGCGGCTGGCAGGTGTCGTTCGATCTTCCCGAGGCCATCGAATGTCGCGACGCGACGCCCGAGAGTTTTGCGGCGTCGCATCCGGCGCTCAAGGTGATCGAAGCCCGGTTTCGAATTTCGGCGCGGATGCTTGATGGCAGCGCCTCCGACATCGTGGACTTCGAGTACATGCTCACCAGCGACGACAAGACGCTGCGTTTCCAGGACTATCTGCCGAACACGACGCTGGAAAGCGCGGTGGCCGACGATCAAATCGAGATCAGCGACTCGTCGGAGAAGGCAAAGGCCGGCGGCGCCGAGGCCCACGTCGCCTACAAAATCTTCACGATCGGCGCGACAGCCAATCAAAGCTCGAAGAAGTCCGAGTGCAGCCACTACAAGCAAATTGCCGCCAAGGAGCTGGTGTTGGCCAGCGGCACGATCAATCGCGAGCACGGCGTGTTCTTTCGGCTGCGGCCGTCGCGCGCCGCGTCGCTGGAAGGGGCCAAGGAGTTTACATTCCTGGCGACCGTGCCCAAAAGCTGGCGTGCCGACCTGTGCACGATCTCTTGCACGGCGCGAAGCAAGAAAAAGACAACCTTCTCAACCAGCGTGGCTCCCACCGGCGCCCAGCAAACGCAGGTCGCCATGTATCTGGCCGGCGACGCCGAAGCGGCCGCGCTGGCCGCCGAATTGGCCCAGGCCCAGGAAGCCTGCGCCGCGGCGACTGCCCATGCCGCAAAGATCAACGTCCTCGATACGATCTCGGGGCAGACGGTCGGCCTGTTCACGGGAAAGAACGGCGCGGCCAAATCGCGTCAAAACGCCGCCTTAGCCCAACAGGCTCTGCGAGACGTGCAGCAGCGACTGATGGACCTGGCGAAGTGACCGTGTGACATGCCAGGTATCAGTTCCGCACGGCACCGGAAATTGCCGGCGTGAGACACGGCTAGCGCGGATTATTCATGGCCCTGACGGATTCGATACGCGCTGTGGAACACCAACCCGACCCCGGCGCGCCGGGGAGGCAAGATCCTTACGTCGACCTCGCTTATGCCTCGGGTTAGGATCCGCCCATGAATAATCCGCGCTAGTGCGCACTGCACTGGGCGGCGGCTCCACTGGCCGCGGTGCCGGGTCGAGCTCGGCATCTCTGGTCGAAGCGGTCCCAGAACAAACATGATCGGCAGGAGGGTTTTCAATGGCCACGGCTCTTCGGCCCATCACCGATGGGTTAATTGGAGCGTTCCTTCAGTGCAAATACAAATCGCGCCTGCGAATCCCGGGTGATCCGTCATACTATCCCAAGAATCGTTCGTTTCGTCGTTCCTGTCTCGGCTTTGACGAGTTGATGACACGCCGCTCACCACTCCCGCGACTCTTCCAGCGAGTCGACCGTCGAGGGTATGCCGGCAGCGGATCTTCGCTCCGGCCGGATGCTGCGTAAAGAATGGATCTTATTTTCGGGACGTTCCAAAAATCGGTTGGGTTTGATTGGACAACGCAGAATCGACCTGCGACGATGTGGCATCGAGGATGCGACCTTACTCTGGCAGGGAAAAATGCTTCGCGGGCGAACTTGAACGATGACTGACAATAGGAAAGGATCACGCGATGGGAGACAAAGGCGGCAAGAAAGACAAGGACAAGAGCAAAAAACAGAAGGCGATGAAACAGGAACAAACGATGAAAGGGAAGCAGGAAAAGAACCGGCCGAAGTGAGGTCGACACCCCATTGCCCGACGGAGGCGGCCACCGTTTGAGCCCAGTCAGCGCGGTGCCTGGGTTTGTGCGGCAATCGGCGACGCCTCCGGGCGACGCCGTCCCTTGGGCAAGCTGAGACCAGTCGCCGCCGCGGAGCTTTAGAAGGGGCTGAAGATTTCGCAGCTTGTCAGGTAGTTCTGCCCGAAGAAGTTGC
Organism: uncultured Planctomycetaceae bacterium; assembly: GCA_964622155.1. Taxonomy (GTDB): domain Bacteria; phylum Planctomycetota; class Planctomycetia; order Pirellulales; family PALSA-1355; genus CAZUPX01. The sequence goes on from CAZUPX010000142.1 coordinate 4,865, forward strand.
TGCCGCCAATCACCAGCACGCTGCCATCGGGCAGCAGTGCAGCCCGATGGTTTCGTCGGGCTACGCTCATCGAAGCGGCCGGTCGCCAGGTTTCCGTGCGCGGATCGAAGACCTCAGCGCTCTTGATTTCCAGCCCATTCTCCGCACCGCCGCCTGCGACGAGCACCCGTCCGTCCGCCAACAACGTGATCGAGAAACCGGCTCGCTTGCCCTTCATGGGCTGCGTTTCGCTCCAGTGACTCGTCTTCGGGTCGTACAGCACAGCGCTTGTCAGATAGAGCCGTTTTACGGGGCTACCCGTGAAGCCTCCCGCGACGAGCACACGGCCATCACGCAATTTCACAAGGCCAAACCCATAGCGCGGCTTGGGAATATCTTCGGTCGTCGTCCAGCGACCTGTTGATGGTTCGTAAAATTCCGGGCTTGCCAGGAGTGTGGTCGATATCCCAAATCCGCCGACGACCAAGACGCGGCCGTCGTCCAGCAATACCGCGCGGTGACCATATCGTGCGGTTAAAAGCGAGCCAGTTGCCGTCCAATTGCCGGAATCAGGGGCATAGAGTTCGGCGCGGGCATAAACTTTGCCCGAGTCGGTGTACCAGTCGATGCCGCCCGAGACGAGCACACGACCATCTGTCAGCAGAGTCGCCGTAGGGTCTCGCCCGACGCTGAGAGGTCCAGTGGCGCTCCATTTGCGGGTCTCGGGATCGTAGAGCTCGGCACCGCGAATGACTTCCGCGTTATTGTGTCCCCCTGCGAGCAGCACGCGGCCATCTTGCAATAGCGTTGCCATGTTGCCGCTATTTCTGGCGTGCTGTAATGAACCGGTGGTCGTCCATTTCCCGGTTTGCGCGTCGTAAAGTTCGGCGCTGGCGATCGACTTGCCCTCCAGGGGAT
>CAZUPX010000143.1:0-6750 GCA_964622155.1 uncultured Planctomycetaceae bacterium
GCGACTCTGCCGATCGTCGCCATCGACCAGTTGTGGACCGCGCAGGTCATCGTCGAAGATCATGATGCGCAAGGGGCCATCAAATCCAAAGTGCCGGTCGACTTCGTGATGAAAGTCGTCTCCACGGTCGGTTCCCCGCCGGTGTTCGATTCGATCCCCACCAGCCCCGTGAACATTCCTTCCGAACAGCTCTACACCTTCACCGTGCAGGCGTCCGATCCCGACACACGCGACACGGTGACCGTTCAAGCCCTGAATCCACCGCAAGGCATGAGCTTTGTGCCCACGACTGTCGCGCCGGGCTCGGCGGCCAACGCCGTCGCCATCCAGGGTTCCTGGACCCCCGCCGCCAGCGACGAGGGAGGCTCGTTCGTGATTACATTCCAAGCCACGGACAACACCGGGCTGACCACCCCGGCAACGATCATCATCAATGTGTTCGCGCTGCCGCCCAAGTTGACGGTTAACGACGTTCAGGCCGTCGAAGGCACGAGTGCGGTGTTTACCATCTCGCTTAACAAGCGGGTTCGCAATGCCGTCACCGTCATGTACCATACCTCTGACGTGACGGCTACCGCGGGGAGTGACTATCGTCCCACCACAGGTGTGCTTACCTTGCCGCCCGGCACCCTCTCTGGAACGGTCACCGTGCCAATCCTCGACGACAACCGAAACGAGACGACAGAGACCTTTCAGTTCCATCTCTTCAACGCCAGCGTGGAAATCGTAAGGAGCCTCGGGATCGGCACCATTATCGACGACGATCCTGAGCCGGTGCTGTACGTCAATGACGTGCAGGTGACGGCGACGCAGGATGGCATGGCGGCTGTGTTCACCGTTGCGCTTGACGTGGTCAGCAGTCGCATCGTGACGGTGCAGTACGACACGGCCGACTTTACCGCGCACGCTGCAACCGCAAACGTTACGGGTGACTATGCCAGCCGCAGCGGCGTGCTGACCTTCCCTCCGGGCGTCAACACACGGCAAGTCACCGTGCCGGTAGTCACCGACCCCGTTTACGCGCCCAACGAGAAGTTCTTGCTGAATCTATCGAATCCGACCAATGCATTTCTGGGCGACGCGCATGGCTTCTGCACGATCGTCTTCGCCACGCCGCCACCCCTCGAATACATCATTGATGACGGACAGGCCGGCTACACTCAGAACGCCGGCTGGGCGAATGTCACCAACCTCGTGGCGTATCAGATGGACTACGATCATCACCCACCCGGTAACGGCAGCGGCGTTGCCACCTGGTCGCTGAAGAATTTATTGGCTGGCCAGTACGAGGTGTACACCAATTGGGTCCCCTTTTCGAATCGGGCCACGAACGCCCCCTATACGATTCTGGACGGCGCCACGTCGCGAGGCACGGTGCTGGTCAATCAGCAGTTATGGCCAGGCAATGATCAGTCCAACGCCATCGCGTGGCACAGTTTGGGTACCTTCCAGATCAACACCGGAAAGCTGACGATCCGGCTGGCCGACGATGCCAACGGATACGTGATTGCCGACGCCGTGCGCATCGTTCCCAATGGCATTCCCGCGCAGATTCCGGAGATTGACGTGTCGGTCTCGGGGCACTCGATCGGCCACAACGAGGCGCTGCCGACGCTGGAGAATGGCACCGAGTTCGGCAACGTAACGGCTCAGACCAACTCATCGATCCACACCTTCACGATTACAAACACGGGCAACGCCGACTTGCACGTTTCGAGCGTGCAGATCGCCGGGGACGATCCGCAGGATTTCGTCATGCTGTCTCAGCCCGCCGCGACCGTGGCCCCCGGCCGAACGACGAGCTTCCAAGTGCGGTTCCATCCCACGGTCGCTGAAGCCCGATCCGCTGTGATTTCCATCAACAGCGATGACGGGGACGAGCCTGTTTACGAGTTTACGATTGGAGGGAAGGGAACGACCGGACCGATAGGCACGCCTCTGGTGCGCAACGCGGTCCTGCCGGTGGACGTCAACGGTGACACTCTCGTTTCGCCGTTCGACGCGCTGTTGGTCATCAATCGCTTGATGAAGCCGGCGCCGGAATCAGTTGCGGCCAGCTCGACGCCGACCGCGGCGCCGCAATACTTTTTTGACGTGAGCGGCGACGGCATTCTCTCGCCGCGTGACGCGCTGCTGGTGATTAACCATTTGATGCACCGTCCTCTGGCGAGCTCAAGCGCCGCTAGCGCGGTAACCATGAGTGCGGCTGCCACCCCCGTGGCCATTACCACTGCAGCGGCTCCGAGAGCTGCCGCGCCAGCCAGTGTCGTCACGACTGCTGTACAGGCCTTCGCAACCGACCAGGCTATCAGCCAGATGAACGGCGCTGCGCCGGCCAGCGCCCCGCCAACCGATTGGGTGCCACGGGCATCTTTCCCGTGCCCTCCGTCCGCACTGGCGACACGCCAGTGCCACCCAACGCCGGCCAGCCCTAGCACAACGCTGCTCACTCCTATCAACGTTCAGGCCACATTTGCCGCAAGCGACGAGCCGTCAGGGGACGAGTTGGAGGACGAGATCCTCGGCTGAGGTGGCGCGGCTCTCTTGCCGTTGTGTGCGGGCCTACGGGCCCCTTTGTGCGTACCGTGCCAGGGGTCCACGAGCAAGGGGTATTTCCTTGCGAGCGCACGCGGCTGTAACTACTATTGAACCGTTGCAGGATGACCACTGGACTGCACGGCTATGGAACACCGTGGTCCGCTGTCGGCCGAACCCGGCACTTGCCGGGGGCACACGGTCGATTGAAGCGCCCCACCAAGGCCAATCATGAAATTTCGCAACGCAAGAAAAGCGTCCAAGCGGCCCTTTGTCCGTTCCACAAAGCGGAGAGGCCGAACTCAATCTTGGCGGGGCGAGTACCTTGAAGACCGAGCCCTGCTTACGTCGATCGCGATGCTGCCGTATCTTCCGCCGCAACAGAACCTGTTCGAATCCGGCGGTTATCTGACCGGTCCCTCGCCGCAAGCGCCCATCACGATCGCCGAAAACTACATGCGCGCGCACGCGGCCGATTTGGGCATCCTGTCGTCCGACATGGACCATTACCTCGTCACAACCAATTATGTGACCAAGACGACCGGCGCCGCCACGCTCACGTTTCAACAATCGTTTCATGGATTGGGGGTCGAAAACGCCAACTTTAATATCACGGTGACCGCCGACGGGCGGCTGTTAAGCGTCGGCGGTGGCTTTGTCCGTGGCCTGAGTCAACGCGAGCACGAACCACGCCCACTGCCAGCGATCACCGCATTCGACGCCATCGTGACATTGGGGAGCGAGTTGGGCGCTGACCCGCATCAACTACCCATCGTTATCAGCACCGGCGCGGGCGGGGTCACAACCTACGCTGCTCCCGCGGTATCCCGCGATCACATCACGCCTCAGTTGCGTTATGTGGCGGTGCCCGGAAATGACGTCAGCTTGACATGGACCTTAACCGCGCGGACGCCAGACAGCCCCCACTGGTACAACGTCGACGTCGACGCGGCTACGGGCCAGTTGCGCACCGCTATCGATTATTCGAATGGCGCGGATTACGAGGTAATCGGGATTCCAAACGAGAGCCCGAATGACGGGCCGCGGACCATCGAGACCGATCCGCACATCATCACGCCAACCTCAGCATTAGTTCCCTCGCCGTTCGGCTGGCACGACACCAACGGAGTCGCGGGCGCCGAGTTCACAATCACGAGCGGTAACAACGTTAACGCCTTCGCGAACCGCGATGGCGACGAACAGATCGACGCTGGTTCACAACCCGACGGTGGGCTCGGACTCGACTTTACCGGCGCCTTGGTCACGTTTGATCCAGCGCAGCAGCCGAGCACCTACACAGCCGCGGCCGTCACCAACCTGTTCTACTGGAACAACATCGCGCACGATGTCCACTATCTCTATGGGTTCGACGAGGCGGCACGCAACTTTCAGGTCAACAATTATAGTCGGGGTGGAATCGGCGGCGATGCCATCAACGCTATGGCACAATTCGGTGCCGACGTCGGCAATCGCAATAATGCGTTCTTTGGTACGCCGCCTGACGGAGAATCCGGCGTGATGGGGATGTTCGAATACACTTTCACGAACCCACGCCGCGACAGCGATTTCGACATCGGGATCGTGGTGCACGAATATGGACACGGCGTTTCCAACCGGCTGACGGGGAACGCCAGCGGGCTGCAGGCACTGCAGAGCGGAGGGATGGGCGAAGGTTGGGGTGACTGGTGGGGGTTGATGTTTACTCAGCAGTCCGCCAGCGACACGACCGATGGCCACGGCCATGGCTATTACACGCGCGGCCAAACTCGCACAGGTCGCGGCAGCCGCGATTTCACATACGATTTTGACATCACCAATCAAAATCTGGAAACGTTTCTCAATTATGGTACAGGCGCGGGCCAAAGCACCGAAGTTCACGACGCGGGTTCCCGCTGGGCGGCGGCGCTCTGGGATATGAACCACCTTCTCATCCAGAAGTATGGCTTCAACCCCAACATCTATGATGTCACGAGCAGCGCGGGCAATATCAAAGCCTTGCACCTGGTCATGAACGCGCTAAAGATTCAGCCGTTGAACCCGTCGTTTATCGATGGTCGCGATGCCATTTTGGCCGCCGACACGTTGCTGTACGGCGGAGCCAATAAGTTGGAAATCTGGACCGCCTTTGCTCGTCGCGGGCTGGGCCAGTTCGCTTCGACTCCCGACTCAAATTCCGAGGTTCTTGTAACGTCGTTTGTCGTGCCAATCTTCGCGAGCGTGGCGCTTGGACCGGATATCTCCCTGCTTGAGGGCGACACGTTGGGTTCGAATTTTGCGTTCTCCGTAACCATTTCCGGCCCGTTTACTAGTGCCGTCACCGTAGTCTGCGCCACCTCCAACGGAACGGCCACCGAGGGGGTGGATTACACTCCCGCGACGACCACGTTGACCTTTCTGCCGGGCGGGCCGACCAGGCAAATATTCACAGTTCAGGTACTCGGTGATATTTTCGTCGAGCCGGACGAAACGTTCTTTGTCAGCCTTGGCGATCCAAACGGAACATTGCTCGGACGTGCTCGGGCGACCGGCACGATCCTGAACGACGATATCAACGTCGCGATCGCCGATGTCAGCGTGATCGAAGGCGATTCGGGCACGTCGAACGCACTGCTCAAGCTCAATATGGTGGGTGTCAGCAATCTCGAGGCGACGGTCAGCTTCTTTACTAGCGACGGCACGGCCAATGCCGGCGGCGATTACGTGCCATCCGCTGGCGTAGTCACGATTCCTGCGCGCGCTACTTCGGCACTGTTCACTGTGCCGATCATCGGTGACAGGCGGAATGAAGGTACGGAAGCCTTTTTTGTCCACCTGATTGACGCAGTGAACGTAAAGATCATAGACGATCTCGGCGCTTGTACGATCATCGACAACGATCCGACGCCGTCGTTTTACGTCAACGACGTGAATGTCACCTCGACGCAGGCGGGCAACTTCGCGGCCGTCTTTAGCGTGGCGCTCGACGTCGCTAGCGGTCGCGGTGCCACCGTGCGGTACGACACGGCGGACTTTACCGCCCATGCCGCGACCGCCGACGTCGCCGGTGACTATGCCAGCCGCAGCGGCGTGCTGACTTTTCTGCCCGGCGTCAACACCCTGCAAGTCACCGTGCCTGTCGTGACCGATCCCGACTACGCGCCCAACGAACGATTCTTCATGAATCTGTCGGACCCGGTCAATGCTCTGCTGGGGGACGCCAGCGGCGTTTGCACGATCGTTTTCGCCAACCCGCCCCCCACCGAATACATCGTCGACGATGGCGCAGCGGGCTACTCGCAAAACGCGGGCTGGACCAACGTCACGAATCTCATGGCTTACGGCATGGACTACGACTTTCACGCGGCGGGCAACGGCAGTAGCGTGGCAAGCTGGACCGTCGGCAACCTGCCCGTGGGATCGTACCAGGTGCTTACCAAGTGGGTCGCGTTCTCCAATCGGGCCACAAATGCCCCCTACTCCATCTTCGACGACACGACCTCGCTTGGCACGGTGCTGGTCAATCAGCGGTTGTGGCCGGCCAGCGATCAATCCAACGGCGTCACGTGGCACAGCCTGGGCGCGTTCCAGTTTGTGAATGGAATCGTGTCGGTGCGGCTGACCGATGCCGCCAATGGCTTCGTCGTCGCCGATGCGGTGCGGATCGTGCCCAACGGCATTCCCGCCCAGGTGCCAGAGATCGACGTTTCGCTTGCGGGCCAGTCGATCCGCCACGACGAGCCGCCTCCTTCGCCCCAGAACGGAACCCAGTTCGGCGACGTTCTGGCCACAACCGATTCGGATGTCCACACTTTTTTGATCGCCAACACGGGCAACGCCGATTTGCACATCACGGGCGTGCAACTGCAGGGCTTCAATCCATTGGACTTTGTCGTGGTCGCGCAGCCGGCATCGACGGTGGCGCCGGGCCGGACCACGACCTTCCAGGTCTTGTTCCACCCGACGACCACCGGACCGCGGCCGGCACTGATTTCGATTGGCTCCGACGACGCCGACGAGTCCCCGTATACGTTTGCCATCGAGGGCAACGGCACGAGCGGCCCGGTCGCCACACCGTTCGCCCAGAACGCAGTTCTGCCGGTCGACGTCAACGCCGACAAACTGGTTTCGCCTGTCGATGCGCTGTTGGTGATTAACCGCTTGATGAAACCCGTCACGGCGACGACGATGGCCAATTCGACGTCGTCGGCTGCGGCGACCACAAGCACTGCGAAGCCG
>CAZUPX010000144.1:0-1577 GCA_964622155.1 uncultured Planctomycetaceae bacterium
CGAGCTTGCCTGCGGCCGTGGTCTTCCCGGAGCCCTGCAGCCCGGCGAGCATGACGACGGTCGGCGGCTTGGGACTCATCGTGAGCTTGCCCGCGGGTCCGCCGAGCGTGGTCACGAGCTCCTCGTGCACGATCTTGATGACCTGTTGCGCGGGGCTGAGGCTCTTCTGCACCTCGGCGCCGTTCGCACGCTCCTTCACCCGGCTGATGAAGCCCTTGACGACCTTGACGTTCACGTCGGCCTCGAGCAGCGCGAGCCGGATCTCGCGCGCGACCTCGTCGACGTCCTTCTCGTTCAGGCGGCCGCGGCTACGGAGGCGCGAGAAGATGCCGTCGAAGCGATCAGAGAGAGTGTCGAACATCGCCGGCGAGGCTATTCGAAGAGGGCGTCGACGAACTCGTTGGGGTCGAAGGCGACGAAGTCATTGACGCCTTCTCCGATCCCGACCACCTTCACCGGGATGCCGAGCTCGGCGTAGATGGCGAGCACGATGCCGCCCTTGGCGGTGCCGTCGAGCTTCGTGAGCACGATGCCCGTGACGTCGACCGCCTCCGCGAACTGGCGCGCCTGGTTCAAGCCGTTCTGCCCGGTCGAGGCGTCGACCACGAGCAGCACCTCCTTGAGGGCACCCGGCGTCCGGTCGACGATGCGGCGGAGCTTCTTGAGCTCCTCCATCAGGTTGACCTTGGTGTGCAGCCGGCCCGCGGTGTCGACGAGCACCAGGTCCGCACCGCGGTTGGCAGCTGCGCTCATCGCGTCGAACACCACCGACCCGGGATCCGCGCCGTCGTCGCCGCGCACGAGGTCGGCGCCGACGCGACCGGCCCACACGCCCAGCTGATCCGCTGCCGCGGCCCGGAAGGTGTCGGCGGCGGCGAGGACCACCGACTGACCGTCGTTGATCGCCTGCCGGCCGAGCTTCGCGATCGTGGTGGTCTTCCCTACGCCGTTGACGCCGACGAACATCCAGACGTTGGTCTCCCCTGCGGTGCTGACCAACGTGCGATCGCCATCGGCCAGCAGCAGCGCGAGCTCGGCCTTCAGCAGTCCGAGCACCCCATCGGGGTCGGTGATGCGCTCCTGGGCGACGCGCGCCTTCACATCCGTGAGGATTCGATCGGTGGTGGGAACGCCGACGTCGGCGAGGATCAGCGCTTCCTCGAGTTCGTCCCAGGTCTCCTGGTCGACCTTGGCCCGCCGCGTGATCCCTGAGAGCGCGCCGGAGAACGAAGCGCGCGTCTTGCCGAGGCGGTCGCGCAGACGCGGGCGAACCTCGGGTTCGGCGACTTCGGGTTCGGCAACTTCGGGTGGTGGTGCGGGAGGTGCCGGTGCCGGCCGCGTGATCGTCGCGGTGCCGCCGTTGCCTCCCCCGCGCCCGGAGCGCCGCGAGAGGAACAGACCACCCGCGATCAGGACGATCGCGAGCAGCACGAACAGCAGCGGGATCAGCAGCTCAGTCGACATCGGGCGCCGATGCTAACGGTCGGTCGTCGAGTCGCCACCGGGAGGGGGTCCGCCTTCGGCCCGGTAGGTGATCACGGTCTCGGGCGCGCGGCGGATCCCGGCCTCGTCGAGCG
>CAZUPX010000145.1:0-12300 GCA_964622155.1 uncultured Planctomycetaceae bacterium
GCCGTCCCCTGTGACGATCCAGACGGACAGCTCGGGGCGCATCATCTTGACGCCCGTGGCGATGGCCGGGGCGCGGCCGTGGATCGAGTGCACGCCGTAGGTGTTCATGTAGTACGGAAAACGGCTGGAACAGCCGATGCCCGAAACGAACACGAGTTTTTCCGGCGGAACGCCCAGTCCTGGCAAAACTTTCTTCATCTGGGCCAGGATCGAGTAATCGCCACAGCCGGGGCACCAGCGAACTTCCTGGTCGCTCGCGAAATCTCCGGGGGTCAAGACAGGTAAGGCAGCTTCGGTACTCATTTAAGATCGTGCTTTCTCAATCGTTGCAGGTGTCGGTTTGCCTCTTCCTCCCTCTCCCTGGACCATGCTTCGCACGGTGCCCGGAGAGGGAATTCTAACAACTCAGCCCTTCAGTAATGTTCCGATTTTCTCGATCACTTCTTTGACGGCAAATGGTTTGCCTTGCACTTTGTTCAGGCCGACCGCGTCGACCAGGAACTGGGCCCGCAAAATCATCCGCAACTGGCCGAGATTCAGCTCCGGCACGAGCACTTTCTCGTAACGGCCGATGATCTCGCCCAAGTTGGCGGGCAGCGGATTCAAGTATCGCAGATGGGCGTGTGCGACGGCAACGCCCTTGTTGCGCCAGTGTTGCACGGCGGTGGCACACGCGCCAAACGTGCCGCCCCAACTCACCACCAGCAGCTTGCCGCTCGTCGGGCCGGCCACTTCCTGCGGCGGAATGTCTTTGGCGATGCCGGCCACCTTCTTGGCACGCAGGTTGACCATGTGCTGATGGTTTTCCGGCTCGTAGTTGACGTTGCCGGTGATGTCTTGCTTTTCCAATCCGCCGATGCGGTGCATCAAGCCCGGCGTGCCGGGCAACGCCCAGGGCCGAGCCAGACGCTCGTCACGGGCGTACGGATGAAACTCGTCGCCATTTTCGCTCCCCTGTGGGTGCTTCACCGCGATCTGCGGCAGCGACTCGATCTGCGGCACGCGCCACGGCTCGGCGCCGTTGGCAATGTAGCCGTCGGTCAGCAGAAACACCGGCGTCATGTAACGCGTCGCGATGCGCCAAGCCTCGTGAGCCATGTCGAAGCAATCGGCCGGGCTGCGGGCGGCGATCACCGGCACCGGGCACTCGCCATTGCGGCCGAACATGACCTGCAACAAGTCGGCTTGCTCGGTCTTGGTCGGCAGGCCCGTGCTGGGTCCGCCGCGCTGCACGTTAATGATGATCAGCGGCAGCTCGGTCATGACGGCCAGGCCGATGGCCTCGGTCTTCAGCGCAATGCCCGGCCCGCTCGAAGCGGTCACGCCCATGGCCCCGCCGAACGAGGCCCCGATGGCGGAGGTCACCGCCGAAATCTCGTCCTCGGCCTGAAACGTGCGAACGCCAAAATTCTTGTGCCGCACCAGCTCGTGCAAGATGTCGCTGGCCGGCGTTATGGGATAGCTGCCGTAGAAGATTTCGCACTCGCTGCGCACGGAGGCCGAAACCAGGCCCCAGGCCAGGGCCTGATTGCCGGTGATGTTGCGATACAGGCCCGACGGCAACTCGGCCTTTTGCACCGAGTACTGGCTGGCCATGGCGTCGGTCGTTTCGCCGTAGTTGTAGCCGGCACGCAGCGCGCGGCGGTTGGCCTCGGCCACGGCCGGCATCTTGCCAAACTTCTCGTCGATATAGCGCAGCGTCGGATCGAGCGAGCGATCGTACAGCCAGAACACCAGGCCCATGGCATAGAAGTTTCGGCAGCGGTCGCTTTCCTTCTGGCCCAAGCCCAGCCCCTCAACGGCCAAACGCGTCAGGCGTGTCATCTCGATGGGAAACAATTGATAACCGTCGAGGCTGCCGTCTTCGAGCGGATCGGTCGCGTAGCCGGCCTGGGCCATGCCCTTGTCGTCGAACGAGTCCTTGTTGACGATCAAAATGCCGCCGTCCGTCAGGTCGACAAGGTTCGTAACCAGCGCCGCGGGATTCATCGCCACCAGTGCGTCAACCTGGTCGCCGGGCGTGAAGATTTCGGTGCTGGCGAAACGAATCTGAAAACCGCTTACGCCGGCCTTCGTGCCGCGCGGAGCGCGAATCTCGGCCGGGAAGTCGGGAAACGTGGCAATGTCGTTGCCAGCCAAAGCCGACGTGTTGGTTAGCTGCGTGCCGGCCAACTGCATGCCGTCGCCCGAGTCGCCGCAGAAACGAACGGTTGCTGCGTCGAGTTCGACCAACGGCTTGGTAGGAGTCGTGGTGGCCATGAGATTCGGCTGTTCCTTGGTGCGGAAAGTTTTCTTGGGAACTCAGGCGGGAAGCAAATACCCGAAAACGTTCGGGCGGTCGAGAGCAAGGGGGATTTCCAGTCAATCATATCGGTTCATTGAGCGGGCTGTCGCGCGGCGTAACTATTTGCGGCAGATCATTTTTTGAAGTAACAAGACTTCAAAAAAGACCTGCATGCCGTCGCAAGATCGGCATCAGACGGCCTACTCAAGCAACGAGCCGGCCGATTCGACGAGTGGAGCCGCCAGTTGGCCGCCGCCGGTGCGAAGCTAGCTCTTGCGCGGCTGCCGAAACGCCCCGTCCGGCACCGCATGCCCTGGCAACACCTAGCATGCTGCGAAGTCGGTGCATGCATTCGGAAGCACGCGGGACGGCCCGCATTCACCAGAAAGCGCACCAGCCAACGCTCGCGGCGGAGCCCAGTCAGCATGGCTCGCCCCGCTGACGCAAAGATCAGCTTGAGCTGGAGGTTCACGGCACGCCTATCGAAAACCGAAAGGCTCGGAACAAGGTAGGCCAAAACGTCTAATTCAATGTACCACCGTGTGACTAGCGCGGCAAGGACAACGGAGTTTCGGCCGCGCGAGCACCGCAATGCCTGAAAAATGCGGCACTTTCGCACTATTCGGACGTCTCGGGACCGCCCGCCGCATTGCCTTGCGGACCGTAAAACCGCGTCAGGTCGATACCACCCTTCAACTCCTCCTCGGCCAACTTCAACCGTGCTTCCAGCCGCTCGACGCGCCGCGCCAATGGTGGCAGCGCTTGCGGCGACTCGTCGGGCTTAGGCGGGCGAGGCACCTCGGGATAACCCAGATGCCGGTGCAAGGCGTTGAACAAGAAGAACGGATCCTTGCCGCGATTCGCCAGCGAGATCCGCCCTTCGCCATCGCCAAACAGCACCGCCCCAGCGGCAGCATTGGGTTCGTCCATCGAAGCGGCGCCGCGCCGTTGGGCGTAATGCGCGCTGCGGACGTAGATCAGGTCGGCAAAGTCCACCAGCCCCACGTGGTGTCGCACCAGGCGTATCCACTCGCGCCACGCGTCGTCAAAAATCGTATCGGCGGCAATGGCGTCCAAACCGCGGTCGTAACCCAGCCGATTCCGCGCGAGCGACTCGAACTCGTACAGAAAGATGCCTTGCGGCGTAGCTCCCTCAGCCCGATACCGGGCTTCGCTGGCCAGAATCTGCACGGCCATCAGCAAGTCGAACCGCCCGCTGTCGCGCTCGGCCTCGCCGATCACGAAGGTCTGGAACGGCGTGAAATAGTGGCCTAGCTTGCTCATCGCCGAAGCGAACACACCGCTAAGCTTGAGCTCGCCGGCCAGAAAGTCGATCGCCATCGGCAACTTGGTGGTCGACAGAATCTCCTCCCGAATTGAGCTGAGCAAGTCCTGCGTCGAGGAGCCTAACTGATTGCGCTCGGCAAGCGCCGTGAAAAAGTGGACCTGTTCGACGTATTCTTCGCGATCGAGCATGGTGGACCTCAACGCGTGCCACGTCGCGGTTATCCCTGCCAGCCACTCGTGGCACTCAGCGAGCTTATATCTACCAATCGTTGCGTCACGCTGGCATCGGGTCTTGCCACACCTATAATAACCTGTGGCTCGCGCGGCCAACAATCGAGCCGGCGGCCACACACGTTCAAACGACCTGGAGACTGGCGGCAGATGTCTGGCGAATTCTCGACAATCGAGGCGGCGATCCGTGCGATCGGACGCGGCGAAGTGGTGATCGTGGTCGATGCCGAAGATCGCGAAAACGAAGGCGATTTTATCTGCGCGGCCGAAAGGGTCACGCCCGAGATCGTCAACTTCATGATCACGCACGGACGCGGACAACTGTGCATGCCGATTCTGCCGGACATCTCGGAACGGCTGAAGCTCTCGCCCATGGTGCAATCGAACACTTCGTTTCTGGGCACGTCGTACACGGTTACGGTCGATCATAAGGACTGCAAGACCGGTATCACGGCTCGCGAGCGGGCCTTCACCATGTCGGCCATCATCAATCCGGCCAGCAAGCCCGGCGACTTCGTTCAGCCCGGCCACGTCAACCCGTTGGTCGCCAAGGAAGGGGGCGTGCTGCGGCGCGCGGGGCACACCGAAGCCACAGTCGACCTGGCGCGAATGGCCGGTTTGGCGCCGGCCGGCGTGCTGTGCGAAATCCTGGGCCCTGACGGCGATCGGGCGACGCGCGAGCTGCTGTTCGAATCGGCACACAAGTACAAGCTGGAAATCATCTCGATCGAAGAGCTGATTCGCTATCGCCGCGTGCGCGAGAAGCTTGTGTATCGGGTCACCGAGGCCAAGCTGCCGACGCGCCATGGGCAGTTCAAGCTCATCTTTTACGGCGTCAAGTACGAGTCGCAGCAACCGTTTGTGCTGGTGATGGGTGAGCCGGAGAAGGGTGGCGTGCCGCTGGTGCGGTTGCACTCGTCGTGCTTCACCGGCGACGTGCTGGCTTCACTGCGCTGCGACTGCGGCGACCAACTGGACATGGCGCTGGAGATGATCGCCCAGGCCGGCACCGGCGTGCTGGTATACCTGCCGCAAGAAGGCCGCGGCATCGGACTGGTCGAAAAGATCAAGGCCTACGCCCTGCAAGACAACGGCCTGGACACGGTCGAAGCCAATTTGGCCCTGGGATACAAGGCCGACACGCGCGACTACGGCATCGGCATCCAGCTTCTCAAGGACCTGGGCCTCTCGAAAATCCGCCTGCTCACAAACAATCCCAAAAAGACCGATGCCTTCATCTACGGCGGGTTCGACTTGCAAGTCGTCGACCAGATTCCCATCCTGCCGCCGATCAACGAGCACAACGCGCGCTACCTGTCGACCAAGCGCGAGAAACTCGGGCACCAATTGCCGGAGTAGGCCGCAGCGCATTCGCCACCCATGCGACCCGATATGATTCAACTCGGACCGATAAGTGCACTGAGCCGAATACCGCGCTTTAGCCTCCGAGGTCTACTGGTGGTCGTGTTGGTCATCGCGGTGATTTGTGCTGTCGTTAGAAACCGTCTGCAGCGTGAGCGCGCCGAGCACGCACGGTTGCATGGAAAGTGGCAAGTCATTGATTCGGATGGAACGCCGGTAGTCCTTCCAAACGGCCATCGTCTCACAATCGAATTCACGCCCGAAACGTACGCAATCGATGCGTTACACGACCCTAAGTCACTCGACTTCCGCACTTCGGCAGGAACATCCCATGCGATTTACCGCTGGGAAGGTCGTCGCCTGCGCGTAGTTCAAGCTGCCGTGGGCCTTGTCCGGCCGGCATCGTTCGAGGAGCCGAAAGCACAACTCGAACCCGGCGCGAAGGAGGGGACGTACAGCATTACGAGCTTCCTGCTGGAACGTACTGCCGATCAATAAACGGATTCGGTGGCCGAGAAAAGACTCCCGAGCCCCTTTTTATTTCAGAGCGCGTGCATGCGAACGGGCGTCACGCTCGCGAGGCGCGAGACATGGCGCCCTAACACGAATCAAACTGGCGTGATCACGATCATGTTTCGGCAAGCCGGTGTCACCCTGATCGAGCTGTTGGTCGTCCTGGTCATCATTGCAATTCTGCTGGGCCTGTTGCTGCCGGCGATCCATTTTGCGCGGGAATCGGCCCGCCGAACGGCCTGCGCAGCGAACTTGCATCAACTCGGGGTAGCATTAAAGCACTTTCTCGAAACGCGCAAGAAGCTTCCCGATCCGGCTCCTGACGGCAAGATCGGCGGCTGGGCGATTGCAATTCTGCCCTTCCTGGAAGATACGCATCTGGCTGATGGACTGTCGGGCAATCCGCCCCTCGATCCGAGTGCGCCGTTGCCTTTGGCTCGCAAGCGGCCGTTCATCATGACTTGTCCTTCGGCCTACGAGGGGGACAGCCTGATCGCGACGATACCCGCCAGCCATTATTCGGCGATCTTCGAGAGACATGAAAAGCCCGATAAGGACCGCTGGAAAATCGGCGAGCTTCCGACCAATTCGCGATATCCGTGGGTCATGAGCCCGGAAGTCCCATTCGGCGGTCCCGATGATGTGTTGCCCCATCGGGGAGGATTCAACATGATCGAGGGCACTGGTAGGAAAGCATTCGGCGTCAGGTTCACGGCCGTCGACAATTGAAAGCAATAGCTCGATGAAGCGCCGAACTTGCTTGCTGGTTTGGGTGCATTTGATTTTCATCGCTGCCAGTTGGGCGCGAGCGGCCGACGACCCGTCACTGCCCTTCACCGTCAAACCCGGCGTCCGTCAACTCTTCCTTGATGACCTTGGCATCGACGAGATGCGCGGCCTGCGGCGAGTGCTGCATCAACCACGGCGGCACGCCGACAATCCGCTGATACGGGCCGAAGAACCTTGGGAAAACAATTGCTCGCTGTACGGCACGGCGCTATTCGATGCAGAGCGCGGCATGTTTCGGATGTGGTATCTGACGCAGCCACGCGACCGTGGGCTGAAGATGCTCGAACTGGGTGGCGGCCGCGTGCGGGCTCCTCATACGACGATGGTCGCATACGCCGAGTCGCCCGACGGGTTGAAATGGACCAAGCCCAAGCTCGGACAGTTTCCGTACGACGGAGACGCCGCCAACAATCTCATCGACCTGGGCAAGGACAACTGCGAAGGCATCAGCGTGCTCGCCGACCCGCGCGATCCCGACCCGGCACGCCGCTACAAGGCCCTCTACTGGGACCACGGCTCGGGCGGATACGAACTGCGCGATGGACAGCCGTTTTCCAAGGACGGTCCGGACGACGGACTGTGCGCGGCTGTGAGCTCTGACGGGATTCACTGGCAGCCGCTGACCGAAAATCCGATTCTCGGCAAGTATTGTGATACGAATCAGAATCTGTTGTTCGACCCGAAGCTCGGTCGCTACGTTGCCTTCAGCCGGCTGGGATTCGGCCGGAAGCTGGCCCGCAGCGACAGCCAGGATTTTACGCACTGGTCGGAGCCGGCCGTGGTGCTGGCCTGCGACGAGGCGGACGGGCCCGGCGCGCAGATCTACGGCGCGGGCATCGATCTGTACGAAGGGGTCTACCTGGCGATGATCTGGGTGTACCACCAAGGAACCGACGCCACGATCGACACGCAACTGGCCACCAGCCGCGACGGCGTGCACTGGACTCGTGTGGCCGATCGGGCCGTGTGGCTGCCGCTGGGCCAGCGCGATAGCTGGGAAGACGGCATGGCCCGCAGTACCGGCAAGATTCTGCGCCGCGGCGACGAGCTGTTCATCTACTACGGCGGCGTCAACGGCGCTCACCGCCTACCCGGCCAACCCCAGCCAGAGCGCAAACATCGCGGCGCGATCGGCTTGGTGAACGTCCCTCGCGACCGCTTTGTGTCGCTCGATGCCGAGGAAGAGGGGACACTCGTAACCAAACCCTTCACGCTGCCCGCTGGCACCTTACACCTGAACGTCGATGCAACGGGCGGCCAAGTGCATGTCGCGCTGTGCGACGCCCACGGCCAGCCATTGCCCGATCCCGCAGCCTCGCAGCCGATCATCGGCGACCAGATAGACTCTACTGTGACATTTACCGGCGGCAAGCTAACGAGTCACGTCAGTAAAACGGTCCGGCTGCGACTCACGATGCGGCGCTCCAAAGTCTTCTCGTACTGGTTTGCGGGCCAGTAGCCGTGAACAGACGAAGCGGGTAAGCCACGGAGATCACGTAGGAAACGGAGACGGACGGAAATGAATCAAGGACAAATCGAAATATGCCTCACGGTGTCCTCAGTCGTCTCTGTGGCTCACTCTTCGTCAGCAACGGCCTCGGCCGGTCGTGCTTCACCGCTAAACATCTCGCTGACGATCAACTGGCCCGGCGCGTCGGTGTAGAACTCGAGGCGGTCTTCGAACGGTCCCGGCTTGGCCGGAGCGTGTTGAGCGTTAGGATCGCGACCAGTAGGGTGAGCGGGCGAAACGAGCCCCAGCGGTTTCGCGATTCCGTCGCAGAATCCACGCTCTAATGGGCGGTCAGGTGTTGGCCGCCAGTCAGGTGCGGACGGCGCGACGGCGGTTGGCTGACGACATTCTTGCGACCGGCCGCTCGTGCGGCACGCCACAGTTGCACCAGCGACGCCGTCAGGCTCGGGCTTGCGGTCAGCCGATACGGCGAGTCGGCCGGCAGCTCGGCCATCAGCAACTTGTGGGCCTTGTCCAGGTTGTGATACGGCAACGAGGGAAACACGTGGTGCAAGGCATGAAACCGCAAGCCAACCGGGGCCCACAGGGCCCCGATCCATGGACGCCGAGGATAGTTGACGCTGTCGAGCATCTGGTCCACAAACGACATCTCGCCGCGACCGCCGTTCGTATAGCGGTGGGCACCCAACGTGCGCAGAGCGTTCATGAACAGGATGAATACGCTAATCAGGTAGGCTGTGATCAAAAAGCCGATCGGAATGATCCGCAACGTCAATAGGATCGCGATGCCAGCCACCCACAGGAAGCAAAGTGCTTCTTGCAGTCGAAATATGCGCATCACCTTTCGCGTCGGCAACGGACGGATGTAGCGCGCGTCCATCACCATCGACGAGGCGTGCCGATGCACGAAGTCGCGAAATGCGGGGCTGATGCACGACAAGGGCGCCAACACCAAAAACCGCACCGCGGCAATCACGGGTATCACAAACGGCTGGCACATGTAAACCAGGATGTGCCACGGCGCCCACGTGCCCAGCGGTATGTACTCTCCGTCTTGCTCGGTGGCAAAGTGCTTTCGCATGTGGTGCTCGACGTGCGTGTAGTACATGAACGAGGGCATCAAAAATGGAATTCCGCACAACAGATTCCACACCGCGCGAAAGGCCGTAAACGTGCCGGCGCGCAAATGCACCAGCTCGTGGTTGAACAACACGGCTCGATAGAAACATAAGCCGCAGACTACAAACATCAGGCCCTGCTGCACCGAAAACGGCGCCAGCACGCGACGGACCAGGAAGAACGAGATCATTCCACCGGCAAGCGACGGCAAGAAATCGGCCCAGTAAATCACAGGGTTGGGAGTAAACAGGTCTTTGACAATGTGCCGGGCCTGAGTCAGCGAGAATGCGCCGTGCGATGATGCCTTGTTGAACGTTAACACGATCTGTCCCTCGAGTTTCCTGCCGCGAAAACTGAAGCCACGCCCGCAGGAAAAATTTGCCAAATCGACCCGCCTGGCGGGGCATACAGAAAACCCAAAAGCAAACCGGATGCCACCCAACGAGCCACATCGGGCTACGCTGCCGCGTTATCCTCTAATCGGATAAAAGTTGACCAAACTGACATTCAAAGCCGCCCGAAATCCTCCGGCTCCAGCCAACTTGAGCGATCGCTTGTAGCCCTCCGATCAAGGCGTTACGATACGTTTACCCTAATTGCCACGATCGTCGATCTTTGCGCATTCTCGCGACGAGCGGCCGTTGGCGGGTCAGACTCCATGGCTGGCTTGCCGGCCGTGTAAACCACGGCCAGCAGAGCCCACGAGACAATTCGACGCAGGCGTTGCTAGCCCTCGCGATTCGTCGTTGATTGTTCCCCAATGATTTCACCTCCGCGTCAAGTCGTGATTACCGGAATCGGCGTGGCCAGCCCGATCGGGATGAGCTATGAGGCGGTCGCTCGGTCGCTGGCCACGGGCAGTAGCGGTGTTCGCCGCTTGGAATTGTTCGACAGCGAAGAGTTTCCGATTCGTGTCGGCGCGGAGGTCATCGATTTCGATCCCAAGCAATACGTTACGCCGCGCAAGAGCCTGAAGGTCATGTCGCGGCAGATTCAAATGGCCTTTGCATCCGCCCACATGGCCTCACAGCAAGCCGGCATCACGGTGCCCGAGATCTCACCAGACCGGTTTGGCGTTGTGTTTGGCGCCGACATGATTCATATCGAGGCCGACGAGCTGGCCAATGCATTTCGACCGTGCATCACCGACAACAAGTTCGACTTCGGGCGGTGGGACGAGCGGGCGATCAGTGAGATGTATCCTTTGTGGATGCTCAAATACCTGCCCAACATGCCGGCCTGTCACGTGGCGATTGCCCAGGACGCGCGTGGGCCGAATAACTCGATCGTGCTCGGCGAAGCTTCCAGCCTGCTGGCGATCGCCGAGGGAGCGCGGGTCATCGAGCGGGACCAGGCGGACGTGATGATCGTCGGCGGCACAGGCTCGCGCGTTCATCCGCTGAGTTGGTGCTTTCGCGACAACTGCTTTCACTCACCGCGCATCGACGAGCCGGCTCAAATTCCGCGTCCCTTCGATGCCCGCCGCGACGGCACGGCATATGGCGAGGGGGCGGCCGCATTCGTCTTGGAATGCCGTCATCATGCCGAAGCACGCGGCGCGACGATTCTCGGGCAGATCGTCGGATTCGCCAGCGCGTTCGAGCCCTGCACGCCAGGCCGGCCGTTCGAAGGCCGTGCCATTCGCTCGGCGATCGAGGGCAGCATGCGCGAGGCGCACATCGAGCCCCACGAGCTGGGCCACGTCAATGCGCACGGCTTGAGTACGATCCTGCACGATCGGGCAGAAGCGGCTGCGATCCATGACACGCTGGGCGACGTGCCGGTTACCGCGCCCAAGAGCTTTTTCGGCAACCTCGGAGCAGGAACCGGGGCCGTCGAGCTGATCGCCAGCCTCGTGGCCTTCGAAACCGGCCAGGTCCCATTCACGCTCAATTACGCCGAGCCTGACCCCGCCTGCCCGATCAACGTCGTACGCGACGCTCCCGCGCCCGCGCGAGCCGATACTGCCTTGGTACTCAACCAAACCGCGTCCGGGCAGTCTGTGGCAATGGCGCTCCGCGGGCCAGGTTGATGGAACTTGCGCGGCGCGTGACGTGATTGCGACGCGCCTCAGTTCGTGCGCGTACGGTGCGGACTGTCGCGGCGCACGCCCTGGTGCATCAAGGGACCGGCGCCGTCGGCCGCGAGCGCCGAGCTGGCCGCCGCGGCGGGCAGCCGGTCGGGCGCGACCGCTCGGAGCTTGCCCCTGGCCTGTTTGGTCAACCGCCGACCAAAGAAGTACGCGCCGGGACTGGCCAGCACACAGGGTAACAAAATCAAGTTGCCCACCAGTGCCGCGGTCAACAGTGTAAACATCAAGGCCCCAAATCGCTGCGTGGGCACAAATGAGCTGAGCGCAAAAACGGCGAGACCTAATCCGAGCACCGCCCAGCTTTGATACATGGCCCGCGCGCAGCCCTCATAGGCTAGCATGATTGCTTGCTTGCGGCTTTTTCCGTCGGAGAGTCCGCGACGGTACCAGATCAAGAAGTGCACGACGTCGTCGACCGACACGCCCAACGCAACCGTGGGCGTCATGATCGTCCCCACGTCGATGACGACTCCCATCCAACCCATCAACCCGAACACGATCACGATCGGGAACATCGAGGGGATGAGTATGATCAGGCCCGCCGAGATATCCCAGAAGACCAGCATCATGACGCCGGCAATGGTCGCCAGGTCTGTGACGAAATTCCAGGCCAGGCCCTTGAGCATTTCGCGTTGGGCCTTGTAGACCACCGGCACCAGCCCGGTGTACACGGCCCGGATGCCCATGTCGCCTTCGGTCGTCATTCCGGCGGCCTTAACGTCGGGCGCGGCCTTCTCATCGCTCCCTTCCTGTTCTGCATCGGCGGCAGCCTTCTTTTCGGCCTCGGCGATCAGCCGCTTGCGCTCGGCCGCGAGAACCGGCTCGACGCGATTGCTGATGTCGTCTTTGAAGACACCGTAGTCGATGTCATTCAGCGCGCCGACGCGGGCGCTGATGCGCCACAGCTCGCTGTCGCCTTCGTGATCCAGGAAGTCGCCGTCGATGTAATCCTGGCGATGTTCCTCGAGCGTGCGATTCAGCGCGGCAGCAACGGTGACTTTGCCGATCAGTCCCTTGCGCTTGACCTCGAGCGACGGGGCAAACGTCGTGGCCGACATCGTGTTGCCGATATCGGGAATGTCCTGCATCGCGTCCTGAATGCGGCGGATCAACTGCATCCGCTGCAGAAACGTCAGGGGGGCGTTGTCGTCG
>CAZUPX010000146.1:0-7254 GCA_964622155.1 uncultured Planctomycetaceae bacterium
CCCAGCCGATGAACACGGCCGACGAATACAAGTTGGTCACCGGCGGTCGGCCGGAAATGTAGATCCGTGAAACCATGGCGAAGGTGTGCACGGCGAACGCCAACACAACCAGCCAGAATGCCGCGCGATTGAGCGGTCCGCCCCAACGCAGCCAGCCCACAGCGACCAGCACGAATGCTACCAGGTACAGCCCCGCCGCGCGGTAGAACGGCTCAAAGTGATTGAAGAACGCTTCGAAATTGACTTTGGCCTCATCGACGTCCGCCGGCTGATGCTCGACCAACCACGTCTCGTACTTTGCCAGTTCGCTGTTGAAGGCCGCGGCGTCACCCTTGCGATAGGCGACAAACATGCTGTTGAGCGCCACCACGGCCGGACTGGGCTGCTGGCCCAGCATTTGGACCCGCGCATAGCCCTTCGTCAGGGCTACGCTGTATGGTTCCCATTGCGCTTCGGCGGACTCCGGCGGCACGACCAGCGGCGGCTGCATGCGGGCCAGCGCCCCCTGTCGTTTGATCGCCGCCAACAAGTCTTGCTGGGCTTGTTCGGGGCTCTCTTGTGAGATGTGCGGCTGCTCGAACGCGGCCATCAGCAGCGTGAACAGACGGATTTTCTTGTCCAGCTCCAATATCTTTTTCTGGTACACGCTCAGCTTGGCTGGCTCCACAGACGCCGCCAACTCAGCCTGGTGTTCGAAGTCGGCAACGCGGTCGCGGAACTCGTCGAGGGCATAGCGGAAGCCACTTCGACGCTCGAGGCCAAGTGTTTGCAGCACGTCCAGGTTTGTGATGCGAAACACCTTGTGCTTGAACGCGGCGGGCGAGCCGGTGACGACATCCAAGAGCCACTTGATGGCCGGCTGCGACGTCGGAGCCGCGCCAGTCTCGTCGACAAACGTCTGTTTTCCGGAAATCACGATCAGCGTGTTGCGCGCCAGCGTGTCGAACGGCTTGACGCGTCCCTCATAGACCAGCGGCAGCCGGCCGAACTCAGTCAGTTGCGACTGGTCGGTCGGTTCGCCCGAATCTCGGGCCGAGTTGAGCACCCAGGCACCGGCCAGCAGCACCAAGACCGCCGCAACAATCAGACTACCCTTGCCGCGCGAAGCGATCGGATTCACGGTGCTCGGCGCGGGCATCGTCCGCCGCCGTGGCAACTCGACCGGCGCGAGGTCCACGTCGTCGCGGCGCCGCAAGAAGCGGACCAGCGTAATCGAGAATTGCGCCAGCATGCCCGTGGCCACCAGCATGCACGCCACATAGGGAATCATCCACCCGGTGTTCGACACCACTTGCAAGGTGGTGGATTCCTGCCCGCCCTCGTTGTCGTAGCCGCTTTGATAGAACGTTTCACTGGCGAAGCGCAGCGGATTGTTCATCCAGATCCGCACGTCGCGATCGACACTGCGGCTTGTGTCCACCAGTCGCACGTCCGACGAATAGTTTTTGGCCGTTTGCGTGCCCAGGTACTTGTCGAACCGCACGTCGTACAGCTTCATCGAATACGGCTTGTAAGTGCGCTTGAAGCGCAGCGACAGGTCGTAAGTCTTATCGCCCAGTTGGACCTTCTGCGGCAATAGCTCGAGGCTGACGAGATACGTGCCGATCGGCTCATCGGCGCCCTTGTTCAACAGCTTGACGTAGGCCGCCGCGACGTCGACTTTTCCGCCCATGTCGGTGCCGCTGCCCGGCCGCCGCTCCTGGACCGTGTAGCGCAGGCCGGCGCCCGCCGTGGCCAGGTTTTGCTCGCCCTCGGCCACCTCCTTGCGGGACGAGTTCTGCAAATACTTCACGACCTCGATGTCGAACGGCAGCGCTGCATTGTGGATCGCCTTGTCTCCCAGCAACAATCCGCGTGGCACAACCACCACGTCGTCTGTCTTGGCATCGGACGGATCGACGACGGCCAGCTCGACCGTGCGAATGTCCTGGACGAAATCGACGGTCTCCCCTTCCTGGATGTGCATCTGCCCTTCGGTGTGCAGCGTGTACACAACCAATTCGTTGGCCATGACCAGCGCCACGCCGGCGTGCAGCAGCACGATGCCGGCCCGCTTGCGAAACACCAGAATACATCCGGCCAGCAGCACCAGTCCGGCCAGTCCGCCCTTGATCAATTGCCACAAGATCCGCATCGACGAATCGCCGAGCGAAGCCTGATCTGGGCGCAACAAGACAAACACCACCACGGCGCCAAGTGCGAGACTGGCGATGGCCAGGGTGACTCGCTCGAGCCTGCGCGAGGAGTCCAGCCGCACAAGCGCGTAGGCTAGCGCCAGCCACAGCGCGACCAGTGAAGCTTTCAGGACCGTCCACAAACTCGACCACTCAAACGAGGCGGCCCCTTCGATCGTGTCCTTGCCCGAGCCGCCCATGATGACGATCCAAGTCAGCACACAGCCCAGCGCGATCACGGCCAGCCCCGCGACCAGGCGTGGGCCGCGCGCCTGGACCTTGAACCGCAGCGCGTGCGCCGCCAACAGGTTGACGCCCATTGCAGCGCCCAGCAAAAACCCGCCGGGGAACGGAAAACCACCCGGAACCTTCGGCGCCTCGCCGGGAAAGAACGACTTAGGCAAAAGTGTCTGAAAATCAATCCAGGTGAACCAGGTGCGGAAATACTGGTGCATTACGTCCCAAATATCCTTGTCGACTTGCGCCAGCGTGCCGACAAAGATCAAGATGATGGCCAGCGCGAACAGCGCGACCGTCAGCTTGAGCGAAGCCAATGGAAGCAGCAGCTTGGCGACCCGCGACTCGCGCGAGATCGAGCGCACGCGCTCGCCGGCCAATTGCTCATCGGCTTCTTGGATGGTCAGCGTATCACTTGCCATCGCCGGCTCCGCGAGAAAAGGGACCGCCACCCATGCCGCGCGCCGACTCCGTGCCCAGCAGGTTGACCACGGTCGCTCGCGCTGCGGCAAGCTCAATTTGCGTGGACTCGGACGAGAGCTGTTCTTTGGCGATCGGCGGGAGTTTGAGTTGTCCGCGCCAACGGTTGATGTTCACCAGCGCGTACGATTCATCGTCGCCGCTCTTGGGCAACACAGTGACGCTCACTTCCAACGGCTTTTCGTCTTGCCCTTCGGCCGGTCCAATGACCAGCGTCGCATAGCGAATATCGGAGCCTGGCTGCTGTCGCCAGCCCTCAGGCAGGGTCCACTGCGGTTTGCCGTCGTCAGCGAAATGCACCGACTTGAGAAGCGTCATAAAATCCGCTTCTTTGACGGCGACGGCGTCCTTCGGGCCGGTAAGCTTGAAGAACCAGCCCTGCGACCCGACGGGTATGATGGCCCCCAGCATGCGGTCTTTGGGTTCGCCAATGGACTGTTGGGATCCAGCCGAAGAATCGACCGCGGGTGCCTCAATCGGCAGCGGCTTGGGGGCGCGATAGTGAGCAACCCGTTCAGTGCGGCCGCATCCAGATTCGGCCGCCAAGACGATACCCACGGC
This sequence comes from uncultured Planctomycetaceae bacterium, assembly GCA_964622155.1. Classification (GTDB taxonomy): domain Bacteria; phylum Planctomycetota; class Planctomycetia; order Pirellulales; family PALSA-1355; genus CAZUPX01. Next base: position 3,453 of record CAZUPX010000146.1, read on the forward strand.
GGCCAACAGCATCAGCCCGGATCGGTTATTGAGCATCTGAAAAAACACCGTGAGGCAGGGCGCTATTGTCAGAAAAAAGCACCACCTCAGGCAGGATTCGAGGGGCATTCTGGTGCGTTATTCCGCGGCAAAATCCTGACACCCTGATTATAGTCGACAAGCACGAAAAAAGTACAGGTGCCAGCAGTCCGCCGACGCTTTCACGCGACGTTTTTGGCAGACATGTGAGCGGGGGTCAACGCTTCACCAGCCGCGGCGAAGGAAGGCATGATCGTGAGGCGGCCGGCATCACACAGGCGAGCTACAGGCTCGGTTCACCGAAGCACGCGCGACGGCGAGTCGACCCAGCCGACCAACGGCGTCTCAGGACCCAAGACGAATATCTCCACGCGGCGATTGCGCTGCCGCGACTCGGGCGTGTCGTTGGACGCCAGCGGCTGATGCTGTCCGAAGCCGGCTATGCCCATCCGGCTTTCTGGAATACCCGCGGTGCGCAACTGGTCGGCCACGGCCAGTGCGCGGCCGGCGCTCAAGTGCCAATTGTCTGGATAGCGGTCGCGAACCTCGCGTCCCTTGATCCCCTGCGCGTCAGCATGGCCGACAACCATGATCTTCATGTCCCGCGCGTCGGGCGATTGAAAAATCTCGGCAAACTCGCGCAGGATACGTTCTCCCTGCGGCTTCAACTCGGCCTGACCGCTGTCGAACATCAAGTCGACGTCGAATTTGCAAACGCCGGAATCGGGATCGAAGTGCAATGAGGGATAGCGCTCAGCCAGATCCAACAGCCGCGTGCTCACGCCGGGTGGCACGCTCGTCTGGCCCAGCTTGCCCCGGGTGCCGCGCTCGTTGGCCCGCGCCAACTCTTCCTCAGCCTTGATCAATTGGTCTTCGACGTGCCGGGAGTGAATCTTGACGTTCTCGATCTCGCCCAATTGAGCGCGGACTTGCTCCGAGAGGGCACGGTTCTGCGACTGGCAAGCCGCGTAACGGCTTTGAGTAACCGAGCCGCAGCCGCAACAGAAAAGCGCGGCGACAAGTCCTAACAGGCCAACGGCACGCGTACGCGACATGGATTCGACTCCTTTCGAATCAACACGGATGAGTGGGCGCCAGCGCCGACTCGACTACTTCTCGAACCAGCTCAGGATCATGTTCATCATCGAGCTGTTCACCGTGTACGGTTGGTCCCAACTCCACATGTTGCGCATCAGGTCGTAGGTGAACATTCCGCACATCATCAACAACATACTGCACAAGATGAGACTCGCGACATTCCAGCCCGAATAGACCGGCTCCGGCGCCACCCAAACGCCACCGGCCGCCGCAGGCGCTGGGGCGCTGGCGGCCTTCTGCGCGGCGGCGGGAGTTAGGGCCGCGGCGCTCAGTTCGGCGGCAGCTCCCAATCCTTCACCCAAGTCGTCTTCCAGCAGGCCGCCCATTCCCGGCTCGTCGGTGGCCACACTGGCGCCGGCTTCGTCAAACTCAACTTCGTTATCCAGCGCGATCACCTGCGACCCGCTGTCCGACTCTTCGGCGCCGGCGTCCTCGAGCGGCGTGAGTAAAAAGTCGTCATCGCTGCCCGGTTCCGCAGGCGGGCCCGACTTGATGGTCGTCTTCGCGGCGGGCTCGTCATCGAGCATCATGTCTTCTTCGCCCAGCTCAAGCGATTCGACGGCCGATCCGCCAAGCTCCAAGGGGGGCGATTCGAGCGAGATGCCGCTGTCGGCCGGATCGAGCAGCGAGATGCCGCTGTCGCCGGTGCGCGACAGATCGCCGTGCGAGCTGCCACCCAGCACCAGGTCGTCGTCCATGTCTTCACTCAGGTCGATGGCCGAGCCACCCGTCCCACCTTCCAGCTCCAAACCCGCGTCGGACCCGGAACCTAGTGCCAGCTCTTCGTCGCCGATCGCCAGGTCCGAGCCCTCGGCCTTCGGTGCTGCCGACGCGGCGGCAAGTTTGACGTCGCTCGTGGCAGCGTCGGCGACTGGCGCGGCCTTGCTGCCAGCCAGGTCGAGAATGCCCGACGAGATACCACTGTCGGCGGCACTGGGCATTTCGAGATCGAGCGTATCCAGTTCGTCGAACAACGGGCTGACGCCCGAGCCGCCGGCATCTTGAACGTCGGAGCCGGTCTTTTCGCCGCCCAGGATGGCTGAGCCCAGATTCATGGCGCTGTCCGAGCCTCGCGCCAATTGGATGTCGCTGTCGGCCGGATTGCCGGTGCTCTGCCGACCGCCGATGATGGTGCTCGAGGTGCTCTCGTTCGATTGTCCCAGTTCGACCTCGCTGAGCAGGATGGAGTCAGGATCCTCGTCCAGTTCCGCAAATTCGCCTTCCTGGCTGGCGGCGGCCAGTTCGGTGGCCAAGCGCTCGACGTCTTCGGTCTTGAATTTCCAGGCGCCGCCGTCGCGAAGGCCGAAGATTCGACGGCGTTCGCGCATTTCACCCAGCGTGTCGGTCGTAACACCCAACATTTTCGCAGCTTCTTCGAGGTCGACAAACTTCTTGGCCATGTGGCCTCCACGTGCGGACTGGCGTCAACCAGACCCGGCGGCCGCCGACGGCAGTTCCACTGCGTTGGCGGCACATTGGCTTACTATTTCGGCTCCAACAGCGAGCGAATCTCCCGCGGAAGCGGACTGGTGCCGTTGAACTCGATCATCCTCAAGTCGTAGTTAATGTTACGAACGCTTTTGAGTGCGATTTCACCGCTGGTGGTATCGATGTGATAGACCGCCAGGCTACGGGTGTCGGAATCGACGACCGTCAACTGCTGCCGATGCTCGCCAGCCTGTGTGGCCACCGTGATCAACGCCGAGCCGCCGGATGGGACCGAGCCCGGCCGCTGCGCAAATCCCACACTGGGTACCAGTGCCGCCAGCAAGCCCGCCAGCACGCAAACCACCAACACGCCCACTGCCGCAATTCTCATAAGTCTCCTCTCAACTTAGAGTTTCGCGGAAATCGGGCGACCAAAATCCATTCTAGAAGCCACGATTTCCAAATCAACATAAATCCGCGACGCTTACGGGGCACTGCGTTCCCGATACGTAAAACCCGGCCAAAACAGCGCCCAATCGAGGGAAAAACGATGCTCCGCGCTCGGGCTTCTTGCCACCCGCAACGGCAGTCAGTCGGTAGTGCCAGTACAAGTCCGAACGGACGGATAGATAGGGTTTTAGGGGTCGAGAGTGTAGTGGCGATTGCACGCGCCGGCAAGTGCAAACGAATCCGCGTTAAGGTGTTGTGCCATATTCGCACTCGGCCGAACTGAGGCCGCGCTCAAGCTGGCTTCACCCAGGCGGGCCCACCAGATGCAGGCGTGGCACCCAGGAAGCACGGCCACCCACAATTGCGACCATCACGGGATTGCTCGCTCGCCCGCGGTGCAGCCAGGCCCTACAATGACGCACGCCTTTAGAGGAAGCAGTGCTAGCATTGGCCAGGCCCCGGTGGTGAGACGTTGAAATCGACGGTAGCCGTCCTGTTTAGCGGCGGACTGGACAGTGCGATCCTGCTGGGACATCTTGTCGAGCAGGGGCGACGCGTACAGCCGATTTATGTCAGCAGCCAGTTGTATTGGCAGCCTGCGGAGCTACGTTGGGCTCGACGTCTGCTCGAAGCAGTTGACGCACCAGGGCTTGAGCCACTGGTGGTGCTGACACTGCCGCTGGCCGACTTGTATGACGACCACTGGAGCATCACCGGCCGCGACGTGCCCCAGGCCGACGAGCCCGACGAGCTGGTATACCTGCCGGGTCGCAATCCGCTGCTGGTGATCAAGGCGCATGTCTGGTGC
>CAZUPX010000147.1:0-5788 GCA_964622155.1 uncultured Planctomycetaceae bacterium
CACGTTGGGGGAACTAGTTGTCTATGACGGGCGTATGCCGAAAATGGAAATCGTGCCTTTGCCCTTGACTTCCATTTCGCCGAGCGCTTCCCCCGTGAAAGCGTGCCCGACCTGCTCCCAGACATCCTTCGTAACCGCGACGCTTCCGGGGGTGGCCTTGTCTGACATGCGTGCTGCGACATTGACGGTGTCTCCCCAAATGTCGAACTGGTATCGCTCCTGCCCGACGACACCGGCGACGACAGGGCCAGAGTGAACGCCGACCCGGACCTCCCATCCGAGTTGCGCATCGATCAAGGTCGATGCCATTTCGAGGCCGCAGCGAACGGCCGAGCCGATCGGATCCTTGACCTCTTGGAGGAGCCCGCCGGCCGCCATGAATCCATCGCCGATGGTCTTGATTTTCTCGAGGCCGTGCCTCGCCGTGATCCGCTCGAAAATGACGAAGAGCGCATCGAGCCGCGAGACGACATCCTCAGGCTCATGTTTGTCGCAATACGACGTGAAATTGGTCACGTCGCAGAACAGGATAGCCACGTTCTCGTAGCGCCGCGGAATCACGGTTCCGATGGCGCGGATCTCGTCGGCCGCCTTTTTCGGAAGCAATGCGTGCAGCAACTCGTCGGCCTGATTGCGCGCCGCATGCGCCTCCGAGAGCGCGGCTCGCAACGCAAGCTGGGTCTTGACCCTGGCAAGCACGAGCGGAGCCGAGAAGGGTTTGTGGATATAGTCGACCGCTCCGACCTCAAATCCATTTTCCTCGTCCACGATATCGGTCTTCGCGGTGAGGAAGATCACCGGGATATCCCGAGTCAGGGGATTGGCCTTGAGACGACGGCAAACCTCGTAACCATCCATTCCTGGCATCATGACGTCCAGCAGGATCAAGTCGGGTTTTTCCGAGGCTGCTGCAAGCACCAGCGCCTTCTCGCCATTGGTCGCGACTTTCGTTCGGTAAAGGTCTTTCAGAACGCCGGAAATCACCGCAATGTTGGTTGGGTTATCGTCAACGATCAAGATCGACTTGCTGGCCGAGGTCGGCATCACTTGCCTTTGAGCGTTCAGGGACAGGCGGAAGCAATTTGAGAGACCATGGACTCCGCGGCTCGACATTCGCCGCGTTGCAATACCTCAGACATCAAGCGCGGCGCGGATCGCCTTCACCAGAGCGACGAGAGAATGCGAAAGGGACTCGAGCACCTCGTCGACATTCTGCCCGGTCTGGATCGCGGTTTCGACGTTCGCGGCATGCTCCGCCAGGGCGGCGGCGCCCAGGGTGCTCGCAGCGCCCTTTAACGAGTGGGCTTCACGCTCCGCCGTCGACGCATCGCCACCCGAGAGGGCGGCCCGAATTGCCTCAGCGCTCCCTGCTTGCCGCTCCGCGAACTTGCGCAACAGGGACTCGTAACGCTCGCGCTTGCCCCCAATCCTCTTCAGTCCGAGTTCGGTGTCAATTCCAGCAATCTTGAGCGCGCCGCTATCAGGATCCAAGAGGTGACTCCACTGCAGCTTCGACATTGCGGCGTTCAGTCCAGCGGAGCAGGACGCTAAACAGTTGGTCGGGATCGATCGGCTTGCCGATATGATCGTTCATACCTGCTTTAAGGCACTTTTCGCGATCGGCGGCCATGGCGTTGGCGGTCATTGCGATGATAGGCAGATTCTGGAGGCGTGGATCAGACCTGATGGCTCGAGTAGCTTCTATCCCGTCCATGACAGGCATCTGCATATCCATCAGCACGGCGTCATAGTCGTTTTCCTGCGCCATTCGGACGGCAGTCTCGCCGTTCTCCGCCAAATCGACTTGAATCGCGGCATCCTCGAGCAGGCCAATTGCGACTTCCTGGTTGATCTCGTTGTCTTCTACCAGCAGCACGCGCGTCCCGCGCGTCCGATCGATTTCGAAAGAAGGAGCAATTTGGACATGACCAGTCGCCTCTGGGTGGGCATGGAGGACAGCGACGATCGTGTCGAAAAGAGTCGACGAAGTGACGGGCTTGACGAGTACGGTCTCAAGTCCATTCTCCTCGGCCTGTTTCAACACATCCTCGCGGCCATAGGCGGTCACCATAACGAGGTGAGGCGAGACAGCGAGATCGGGCAGTGCAAGAATGCGCTTGCTGGTTTCGATGCCATCGAGCACAGGCATTTGCCAGTCAACGAAGATGATCTCGTAAGGCTCGCTACGTTTGGCGGCCTGGCGAACCATTTCGATGCCTTCCTCGCCGGTGGCCGCCTCGTCGACGACGAAGGTCATATTCATCAGCATGTTCGACAGCACGGTACGAGCGGACGAATTGTCGTCAATGATCAAAAGGCGTCGGCCGCGCAGGTCGGACCGGAGCAAATTCGGACGCGGCGCCGCTACCCCTTTGCCGAGGCGAGCGGTAAACCAGAATGTGCTCCCCTTACCTAGTTCGCTCGTGACTCCAACGTCTCCACCCATCAATTCGGCCAGCCGCTTGGAGATAGCTAGCCCAAGCCCGGTGCCGCCATATTTGCGAGTCGTCGACGTATCGGCCTGCTCGAAGGCTTGGAACAGACGCTCAATTTGCGCCTCGGTCATGCCAATTCCAGTGTCCTTGACCGAAAATTCAATTAATTGGCTGTCCCCACTGGCCTCCAACACTCGCCCCTTGATGACGACCTCGCCTTCCTCGGTGAACTTGACTGCGTTATTGCAGAAGTTGATTAGGATCTGCCCCAGTCGCAGCGGATCGCCTCTGAGACGGGTCGAGCTGACCGAGGGCTCGATGTCGAAGACCAGTTCCAACCCTTTTTCCTCCGCCTTCTCGGAGATCAGATTGCCGACATTCTCCAGCACCTTATCGAGATCAAACTCGACGCTCTCGATCGACAACTTGCCGGCCTCAATCTTCGAGAAATCGAGAATTTCGTTGATGATGCCGAGGAGGTGTTGGCCTGAACTCTTTATCTTGATCAGATAGTCCCGCAGGCGTGGCGAAGGATCGGCCTTTAGCGCGAGGTGAGAGAGCCCGATGACGGCGTTCATTGGGGTCCGGATCTCGTGGCTCATATTTGCCAGAAACGCGCTCTTCGCTTCGTTCGCCCTTTCCAGTTCCGCCTGGGCTGCATGGAAGGCCTGCTCCGCGGCCTTGCGGATGTCGATGTTGCTCCACGAGCCGACTACTTCACTAGGATGCCCCTCCGTGTCGCGAGTCAGATGCTGCTCGTCACTAACCCAGCAATAAGAACCATCCTTCTTGCGGAACCGATATTCGGCGAAATGCTGTCCCTTTTGAAACAGCTTCACCTGCTCGGCCTCGACTCCAGCAAGGTCGTCGGGATGCACGCATGACCGCCAGAAATCCGCATTCTCCAAATACTCATCAGTCCGGTATCCCAGCATGCCCTGAATGCTGTCACTAACGAAGGTGGGTGCAAAATCTCCGCTTGCCCGGAAGCTATAGACAACGACCGGAGCGGCGCCGAGCAACAAGGACAGCCGAGCGCGTGCGCCCTCCTCTGCCTCCTTCGCCGTTTGCAAGGCTTGGTTATTCGCATGCAACGCCTCGACAAGCTCCTCGACGCCCTGCTCGGCGATCACTGCCTGGCACAAAGAGATTGCGGGGTCGGATATGGCAATCGGATTTATCTGGCAGGAAGCACGCCAACCCCGCCGCTGTCCGTCGATCAAGGGCTCGACCCGGTCGAAGCCTGCACGCAACAAAGTGTCGGTTCCCGGATGGATCGCCGCGAAGTCGACGCAGAGTTCTTGCGCCGAGGCCGAGCCGCCCAACTCTATGAGCACATCAAGAGCAGTGCTCCGGGTCACGTCCTTTGCGTGGTCGGAAGCCGCTGCGGCAATCCGGGTCGCTTTGCTGGAACTGACGCCGAGGCGCTGTGCAGTGACAAGCAGCTTGCGGCGCATGGCGAGAATACCTGCCTCGCCGCTCAGGGACATCGTGCCAAGGGTTACCATCTGCATCGCATCACCGCGCAGAAGACATCGTCGATTCCCTTTCCGAAACGTGCCGTCATAGTGGGCACATCAGCGATGCTGAGGGAGGTGCGCAGCCGCTTGTTCGACTGGAGATTGAGCACTGTGATGCTCAGGTCTGCGCCCGCCAGAATATCGAATCGGTCGAGTGTTGTTCGATTCATGTGCGCCTGCGAGCCCCGGTCGGCTTGACCTCAAGCAATGCTTGCTCAAGATTCAGTGAGGTGCGAAGGGCCCCGGTGGATGCGCCCGCAGACGCGAGGTAGGCAACGATGCCCGGCCGCAATCCCGCAACAACGCTGCTTACCCCAAGCCATTCCACCGTCTGGACCAGCTTCCGCAAAGAGGTGAATTCGTCGATATCGATCACCTCACATCCTGAAATCTCGAACACAACGCCCTCAGCGCCGCGTTGCTCCAACTCCTCCATGAGCGCCTGTGAGGCAGCCGCAAGCGTGCCCGCGTCAGCCGCGTCCTGAAGAGTGACGACGAGGGTCCCGTGAACACGGGTGAGGACAAAGTGAGCCCCTGGCATGTGGCCTCCGCTGATTGGTTAACGCTATTGGGGCCAATTAGCGCTGCATTTCAGTATGCCCTTCGGCCGGTGCGCGACCGTCGCGCAGAGGCTTGATGGCGGCGAGTGCGAGCTGCAGTGCATCGCGGAGAGTAGCTGTCGTGCGCACCTCTCCCACATTCGCGCCCAACTCGACAAGAGTTCGCGCGACGTTCGGCGAGATCCCCGAAATGATGGACTCGCAGCCCATCAGCCGGGTGGCCTGCGTGATCCTGATGAAGTTGTTGGCGACACCCGTGTCGACGGTGACGACGCCACTTATATCCATGACAAAAACACGCGACTGGCTCTCGGAGATACGGGACAGAACCTTCTCCATGATGTCCTGGGTCCGCTGCGAGTCGACGATTCCGACCAGAGGGAGCAGAAGAACACCCTCCCAGATCGCCGTGACCGGCGTCGACATCTCCAGCATCGCCTTGCCACTTTCGGCGATGCGCCGCTTCGCGAACTGCGCGATTTGATCGCTGATCACATAAGTGTCGAGGGCTAGGAGCTTTGTAAACGCGCGGGTTGCCGGCAGGAGCCGGTCTTTGCCAAGGCCGCTCGTCTGAAGCTCTTCTAGGAACAGGAGCTGGAAGCGCAGCACCGCTGCGAAGTAGATTAGGCTTGGAAGGTCTCGTTGGGCGTGTATCTCGCCAATGCGGACCCGGTAGTCGACATATCGCTGATCGACGACGCCGCTGAAAAACCCAGCCCAATAACCCTTTTGCAACTTGCTGACGCGCTCCACTGTATCCTGGCTGCTGAAGAACACGTTGAACTCGGGTTGCAGCGGCAACCACTCGTAGAATCGGTCGACGACGCGGTCGATGCCACTTGCCCCGAGCGTCTCCCCACATTTTTGAAGCAAGTTCAAGTCATCAGCTGAGATGTCGAAGCGGTCGAGCAACGATTGAGAGTCGAACAACAATTGAGACATGTGGATCCCCTGAAGCGTCCAGCGCATCGGCGCTGAGCCGCCATGTAATTGCGCAGAAAACGGTCCCCTCTGATCAAACCGTAGTCTTTTGGAGATGGAGAGGCAACGGCTGTCGGGCCACTGTCCTTTCCGAAAATTCCATCCGGCCTGGATTCGCATCATAAGGCAGAATCATCGCATCATTAAGGGCGACGTTGGCAATCCTGCACGCGCTCGGAATGGTTGTCGCCGACCTGTTCCTTCCGAAAACCTTATCCGGGAAGGATTCGCCGGAATTAGGGAATCGGGGCATGGTCGCGGGCGATGGTTGCGATCCTCAGGCTGCTGATCG
>CAZUPX010000148.1:0-1729 GCA_964622155.1 uncultured Planctomycetaceae bacterium
CGCACGACGGCGCACGACGGCGCAACAGTCTGTCGGACGCATAACAGCCCAGCCACGCGGTCGCTCCCACCAGCAGCGGGTAGCCGATCGCCGTGATCCACGGCGCGCGCGAATCGGCGAAGCTCAGAGCCGCTGCCAGCATGACCGGCCCGGACGGCGCGACAAGATACGGCCGATAGAACGGCTTGACGCGCGTGGCGATCACGCCGGTGAGAAAGTGCGGCACGAGCGTCAGAAAGAGCTCAGTGGGCGGCCAATGCTGGTAGTGGACGTCGTCATACCGCAACGAGACCAACAAGACCGCGATCGCCAACACCGCGAACAGCATGAGATTGAGCGCAAACGCGGCGACCAACGAAATGCAGGCAAAAGCCGTCGTTGTCACTGCGGCCGACGGCTCAGCTTGTCGGGCCGTTCGCCATGCCAGGTAGTACTGCGCGGGCAGTGTGCTCGCCAGGTCGACAAGCGTGCGAAGCCAGACGCCGCCCAGGCCTAGTGGTCTGTCGCGGCTTAGTTTGCGGACGATAGCACGGGATAGAGTCGTGTTAGTTTAATCCGAGCGTCGTCCGCAGTGAACTGCCAGTCGACATGTACGGCTTGCCTGTTGCGCGCGGCGACCCAAGCCTGGACTTCGCATTGCAGTACGGCTTGGTCGTCGATGCGGCGAGCCAGGCATTGGCGTCCCAACACAGACAACTCGCATTCCGCGATATTCAGCCAACTGGCGTGCTTGGGGGTGTAATGGACTTCAAACCGTTCGTGCAAGCGCCGGGCCTCGTGGGGTGGGAAGATGCCATACAGCACCGACAGTTTGTGCGTATTGAGGTTGTCCATGACCAAGACAATTCGCTCCGCCAGCGGGTAGTGCACGTCCGACAAATCGCGCAGCAGGTAGGCGAAGTCGATCAAGGTGCGGCGATCGGTCACCTTCACCTGACGTCGGCCTGCCAGCGGCTCGCAAGCCATGAACAGGTTTGCCGTGCCGCGTCGTTCGTACTCGTAATCTTCGCGGATCGGTTGACCAGGCTGCAGCGGTACGGGCGGCGTGACGTCGGCCACCAGTTGTTTCGAGGCCTCGTCCACACAGACCACCGGCCGTTGCTCGGCGTACGGTCGGCTGTACACCTCCAACACGTCTTCCATCGCGCAGGCGAACTCCGCGTCGTGCTCCTTGGGCAACACCCAGTGCTGCTTCAACCAAGGCTTCAGGTCGTTTTTTTAAGCACACGATGCACGGAGTCCTTGCTGGTCGAATCGACGATTTCCAGTTCAACCAACTTGTCCGCCAACAGCCGCAACGTCCATCGCGCGCGGCCTGCCGGGGCCGGACCGCAGGCCAAGGCGATCAGGCGAGCTTCCTGGGCGCCGTCCATTTTTCGCCGCGAATGCCCGCTGCGCCGCTTGCGTTCCAAGGCCGCCTCCAGACCATGCTCCACGTACGCTTGCCGCGTGCCATGTACATTGGCCACGCTCACCTCCAGCGCATCAGCGGCTTGCCGGTCGGTCCAGCCCGAACCCTCGGGGCCGGCGTCCGCTTTGAGCAGAATCTGCGCCTTGAGCCGCTTGGCCGCTGCCGCTTTGCCCGTGCGAACCAGTCTTTCCAACTGTTTTCGCTCCTCCGCCGTCAACCGCACCACATACTTCGTGTTGTAATTCATCCTTCGCCTCCTTGAGAAAACCAGGAGGCGATATACTATCACCTACGACAAACACTGAGACAGACCACTAG
>CAZUPX010000149.1:0-2278 GCA_964622155.1 uncultured Planctomycetaceae bacterium
AGGTCAGAGTCGCGATGAAATATCGCATGCGAGAAGCTCCAGACGCGCCGGGTTCATATTTCGAAATGCAACGATAGGCGATCGATCCGGCACGATCAATATACTCAGCCGATCGGCGTCGTGCCAACCGATCGCCGTACCAGGTAGACGATAACTAATCCTGCTGCCAGACCGTTGGTTGCTCCCATTAGCCCACCCACTAGCAGCGAACGCTCGACCATCGTCCAAGCCCAGGTGACATTTGAGGAGCCGATGAGAAGGACCAGCGGACAGGAGCCCGCCGAGACCGTCCCGACAATACCGCCCAGGATGGCGCCGCCCAGAGCGCCGCGCGGATAGGTCGGCTTACCGGCGAATCGCAATCCCAAACTCGCGGCAACGGCCGCGGCGCCAGCGCCCACCGTCAGCCCAAGAACGTTGCCCAGGACGAGCCGCAAGAAATACACGGCGCGAAAAGTCTGTTCGTCGAGTGGATCGAGCGGTGGCACGCCCCACGTGGCAACCACCACGATCGTCAGGACGTACGGAGGCATCAGGCCAAAAAACAAACCGGCCAGTGCCGAGACGATCACTACGTTGCGGTGCAAGTCAGGAGGCGCAATTGAGGGTTGCATTGGACTGCCTTGTAGACACCGATGTTGCGCGGCCTGAGATCGATTATTGTCGGCCGACGTCCCTATTGTCGCGATCCAGCCGCATAAGACCCCGTACGATCCATTCAACAACAAAATAGTACGCGGCCGCGGCGCCGATTGTACATCCCAGGTAACTGGCGTGGGAAGCAAAATAATCTTCCCATCCGGGCGGGATGGCGAAGGCCACGTTGACGTTTGCCGCGACCGGCGTCGCCAGGCGGCACAGCGCGATCAGTCCCACCAGGGCCGCGGTGGTTTTCCACCATGTGCCCCGCGGCATTCCCATTCGTCCAGCACCGTACAACCCAATGAGCAATGCCACAACGTGCGTCAGTAGTGACGTAGGAAATAAGTCGCTGCCGGCGGCAAGATCGGCGACCCATAGCGGAAGTCCCATCAAGCCCAACAGGACACCCATTCCATTGATCGTCGCACTGTGCGCGAGAAGGCCCGCGCCAATCAAGATCGCGGCAACGTGGCATGCCCAAAACAGATCGTACCAGCGGCCCTGCGTCAGGTGGAATATCGCGTGGATCGCATAGCAAGCCAAAGCTGTCAAGCCGGCTAGTGTCATCGCGAGTTCCGATGGCCGGCTGATCTCGGCCGCTTTAGGAGATTGCTGCATCCAATGCATGGCGATCAATGTTCGAAATGCGGACGCGCGGTCGTGTTCGCAAAACTTATTTCTCGCTTCCGCCGTCGGAAACGATGACGCGCTCAAGAAGAGTCACGACATCAGCAGCGAACAACCTCAGCAGCGTCTCGCCTTTGGCCGCCGTCGCGGCGCTGGGGTTGCCGATGTGGCCGGCGGTGCTGCGGTCTTTGGTGATCCAGGCGCGGTGGGCGGGGTCGAAGGGACCGCTGGGGTCAACGGCGGCGATCGATTGATAGCTGCCCACCAGCTCGGGCCGCAGTGCGAGGATCATCGACGTTTCCCACTCGCAGGCATGCCCCATGCCTTCCTGGCCAATCGAAGGATCGAGCTGGTGCGGCTGCGAACCCAGGGCCCAGTAGCGCGAGAACAACAGCACCAGGTCGTCGCGCTGGCGGTGACGCTGCCGCACTTCGAACAGGGCCTGCTGGCCGGGCACGTCGTTGCCGCCGTGGCCGTTGATGATCACGATCCGCCGAAAGCCGTGCGAAATAAAATTTTCGACCATGTCAACCAGCATGTCGATGTACGTGCGCGGCGCGGCCGACATCGTGCCGGCGAAATCCATGTGATGTTCCGAGTTGCCCAGCCACATCACGGGCGTGACCAGCACCCGGTCCTTCAACTTCGTCTCAGCCCGGCGAACCACCTCGCCAACCAGGATGCTGTCTGTAAACACCGGCAGGTGATGCCCGTGCTGCTCGAGCGCCGCGGTGGGAATCACGACCGATGTGTCCTTCGACAAGGCGGCCACCGCGGGCCAGGTCATTTCGGCCAGAAGCATGAGTAGTGGGTTGGGGGGTTAGGGGTCGGTGGTCAGGGATGAAGAAAAAGGAGATTCCATGGTTGCCGCCGCTTACTGTCCCCCGTCCCCTCTCCATTGGCCGCTGATCGCTGACGGCTAATTCCCAATGCAGTACAGATTCTCTCTACCGCGGAAGTAGATTGCGTCACCGACGATGGCGGCGGAGCCATCGAACTGGTCGTCGAG
>CAZUPX010000150.1:0-4212 GCA_964622155.1 uncultured Planctomycetaceae bacterium
AATACCGGTTGCTTGAGCGGGCACGCGTTTTCTGGCGTGTGGCCGCTTGTTCGATTGTTTCACTGCTGAGTTGCGCGCTTTCCGGCGATGGCACGGCGCCGATCCAGCCCTCTAGCTCATGCTCGTCCAACGGTGCTTGACGCCGCCAAAACAAATTGCTCCACACCCAGCGAAATTCACGCGTGAATCCCGCGGGCGAAAAGATCGCATGCTCTCCCGATGGCAGGATCAGTTGCCAATAAAACTGGCGGACCCAGCCACCAGGCTTGAACTGTGGGCACGCCAGCGATAGCTCGCCCGGCGAAGCACGATCAGGAAAATGATAGCGGAGCTCGACGACGTGGTCGGTGCGCGGCGCACCGGGAATTGGAATCACGAGCTCGTTGGCCTCGCGGGCTGGATCTGGCTCCGGCTTGACGCGACGTCCGTCGAGACTCACCTCCGCGGAGGCCAACTCCGCACCAGCGGGCAATAAAACTCGCAGCCGCGGCTCGCTCGTCGCGAACCGGTACGCGGCCCTGTCTTGACGGTGAGCGTCAGTCAACCGCGTTTGGATCCAGGCCTGTTCAACGGCAAACACACTGTCACTGCGCCGTTGCTTGAAGGTCACCGCCAGCGTGACGTCGGCGACGGCGCGGAGGGCCGTTAATTGCAACGCGCTGGTGCCGCCTTGCCGCGGAGTGCGGGAGTCTTCGATCCACGGACCAGTGGAAAAGCCCTTGGGATAATTGATTGAAACTCCCGACTTCGGCACGGCCGTCAAATCGTTCGCAGTTAATTGGCTCTCGGCCGGAACGACCAACGGTATTTTGACCAACGTGGTGCCGGTGGCCGATGGCTTGTCGTGCCGTTTGACGTAGCCGATTGCCAGCTCGCAACGTCCGATCCGCGGCGCGGGCAGCGGGATACGCAACGACGAGCCACCATCGGCGCGTTCGCGCACAGTCGCCGGTACAAGCTTTTGGCCGTCCAACGTGATCGTGAGCCCGTCGGGACGCACAGCAGCCGGCACGTCGAGCGTCAGGTGGTGTGTTGGATGATACGCAATCTGAAACACCATTCGCTGATCAACGCGAGTCTCTCGTTCGTCCACTTCCAGTTGTGTTGACATTGCCGCCGAGATGGACTGTTCGTAGACTCTGAGCGCCGCGACGAACTTGCCCGAGCCGCCGGTGGTGCGGAAATACAGCGGGTCTTGCTGTCGCTCGGGCAGTTGCTTGAGTTGTGGCCGAACGGCCTGCGGCGCAAGCCCGACCGTCTGGTCGGCCTGCGTGGCCAGTTCGATGTCGTCGGCCGGTACGACGGCCACCGTGGCCGGCGCGATCGTTTCGCCGCGCGGATGCGGAACCGCCAGCTCGACGCGCGTGGAGCCCGGGGCAAACTTTTGGCGAGCCTCGAGGGTTAGTTCCAGATCGCCGGAAACCGGCTGCACGAGGGGCACGACGAGCGGGTCGTTCTGATTTGGGGCAATTTCGTCCATGTTGACGGCGCCGACCGGCCCCACCGTCTCCACCTCCCAGCCTGGAACGTCGATCTCGAGCGTACGGATCTTGGCACCGCGTATCGTGTACTTGAGCTTTGCTCGTAACCGGGCCTCCTCGCCGTCGACGAGCATGACGTACTCGCCTTCGACTCGCACGCGCGTCTTTTGCGCAGTGATTCGAGCAGTGAGCGAGTAGGGCTGGGCGGAATACTCGAATGCCGCGGTCAGGTTTTCTCTTCCCAGAACTCCCGCGAGCTCGTCGCGAATACGCTCATCTTTGCCCCACTGGACCTGCCAGTTGCCTTCGACCTGCACGCCGATCGTTCCCCACTGCCGAACGGCGCCGACGACTTCGAATCCGCCCAACTCGGGCAAATCGCCCGGCTGCTGTGGATCGTAGGCGCGCTGCGTAACCAATCGAATTTCGATCGGTCCGGTGGTCTTTTTGGTGAGTTTGACTTCGTACAGCTTGCCCTTGGCGCTTGCGCCATCAACCGCGGCCAACGACGCGCCGGCCTGAGGCGTCTCGACGTAGTCGGCACCGGGCGGAAGGCGGACCTGAAATCGATCAAACCCGCCTCCCGAGCTCCGCACGCTTAGCTTCGCTTCAGAATTGACGCTGCGACCGTCGACTCGAATCAATTGTGCGCAACTGGCTTCCAGCACCGTCGGCAGACTGGCGACCTGGCTCTCGGCGGCATGCCAGGCGACATCCAGCTCGCCGCCCAGGCCCACAATCTTCAAAAGTGCGCCGCCGGACACCGAGGAAGTCGATTCCAGCCTGCTGCCTTCCGACAGTTTGACCACCGGCTTTTCCAAAGGGACCTGCAACTCGAGCTGAGACATCGCGGCCCGCGGCACAGTCACTCGCAAGTGCGACTCGGGCCCGAGTGGAACCACCGAGGCCACGAGCTTCAACGTGATTTGATGCCGTTTGCCTGGCTCCGATCGAATCCAACTGATGTACCCGTCGCCGTCGGCGTCGGGATGCAGGAAGTGCTCGCCCTCGCCTTCGTGGTCGGCCTGCTCTCGCAGCATTGCCCCGCCCAGGCGCAGCGGCACTCTCACCCAACCGCTGAAATGAACGAGCACCGTGTACCGTGCGGTCAACTCGACGCTTTGACGATTTGCTGCTCCGGCAACCGCGAGATTCTCAATCGTAAAGGCCGGTTGTTGATTCTGCTGATCGAGCTGATTCTTGAGTTTGTACAGTTCGATGAATTTCTCGTAGGTGAAGCCAGGCACCGGCTGCAGCTTGCCCTCCTCGTCTTTCAAGTGATACACCGGCGGCATGACTTCGCCGGGAAATGGCTCGTCGGCAGCCGGCTCGGCAGAAGCCTTCTGGGCGGGTGGGCCATTGGCCGGAGGCCTGGGTTCTTGAGCGCTCGCTAGCCAATGCTGCCCAAGCAACCACCAGATGGCGGCGAAGGTGAACAGCAATGGGTAGCCGCACTGGCGCGCTAGCTGTCGCATGGCCAAAATGCCCGCAGACGGCCGACACGGCCCATGCGGGGTCGATCGAGAAACGACGTGAGAGAAGGGAACACTCGCCTTCAGTTTAATCCCCGCAGCCGTAAAGCTCAAAGCAAATGGTCTACCATTCGACCCGGTCCGAGTGTATCCAGTTCGGCTCCGCGACGTGGCTTTACGCTTCGATCACTCACAATTAGCCCCGCCGTGAGCGAACTGCGGCACGAACTATCAGCAGGCTTTCGACTTAGCTCGACTCAACGGCGGGCCGTATCAGTTGGCTGAACTCGGCATGTAGCGAGTCAGTCGAGCAAGCCAACGGGTGGGGTACGCGCAAGTCCAGCGGCCGGCCGTCCCAGCAAGTCACGGTCCCGCCGGCCTCTTCCACCAGCAGGATGCCTGCGGCCACATCCCAGGCCTTGGTGCTCAACGCCCAGAAAACGTCGAACCGACCTGCGGCCACGTAGCACAGATTCAACGCCGCTGAGCCTGTTCGTCGCACGGCCTGGCAATGCAGCACCGCCGCCACGAATTGAGCGATTTCGGGGGAGCCTGGCTCGACCTTGGCCGCAAAGCTGGCGGCCACCAAGGCGTCCGAAAGATGCTCAGCACTGCTGACTTGGATCGGCTGGCCGTTGAGTCGGGCGCCGGCGCCGCGTTGGGCGCTGAAACACTCGTCGCGCACCGGATCAAGTATCACGCCCACCAGCGGTTTACCGCGATGCACCAGCGCCACCGAGACCGCGTAATGGGGCAACTGGTGAACGTAGTTCGTCGTTCCATCCAATGGGTCGACGATCCACACGTACTCGGCCGACGGGTCCAGCGGGTTATCGTGTTCCTCGCTAACGAAATCATGCTGGGGAAAGGCGGCCCTCAGGATGTCGCGAATGGCCTGTTGGGAAGCCAGGTCGGCTTGCGTGACCAGGTCGCTGGGGCCCTTTTCACGGACCTGAAAGCGGCCGATCCAGCTCAATAGGGCCCGCCCGCCCGCCCTGGCTGCCTCCTCGCAAACCTGTACATAATCGGGCACTGATATGTCTTCCTGCCGTAAATTGGGCCGCCGCAAGCCACTAGTCCCGGGCTGACGGCCCAAGACCGGCACCAGGTTCTGGCCCCTCCCAAAAAAAATTTTCCGAGGCGCCTTGCGAAATGCTGGACACAGGGAATCGTTATGATAAGATCAAAGTCGACTGCTGGGTAGCGTGCCCAGGGGTCAAGCGGATATATATCGACCCGGCCTCTTCTCTGTTCCGGCC
>CAZUPX010000151.1:0-2013 GCA_964622155.1 uncultured Planctomycetaceae bacterium
AACATCCCGGGAAACTCCTTCTCGCAAAGCACGATGAGGTCGACGATTCCCTGGGGACTCTGCAGGTCCATGAACGTCATCGACAGCACGATGTTCACGTTGTCGTGGGGATAGGCTTTAACCTCCTGACCATTCACAAAGTCGTTCTTGATACTCGGCAAGACCGCCGTTCCGGGGCAATCCAGGTAGTAGGTACAGGCAGACTTCAGATCCAGAAATTGACCGATGCCAAAATAGTTGACGAAACGGACACCGGTCTTGTCGAAAAACTCAAAAGGGTGTAGGCGCCGTCGAGGCACAGCATGTGAAAGTGAATGTTCAGGTTCAGCGCGCTGCCGAAGCGCTGGATCAGCGTCACGGCGCCGGTCTGGCCCGGGTCAATCCCGCCTTCCTTATTAAGAGAGTTCGCCATCGCCGCGGGCTCTGGCCCAACTGGCGAGTCTCGGCCTGGCGGCAACAGGCTTGGTCCCTACATAAGGCCCGTTTGGTGAAGTAGACTGCGCTGAAGGGGTAGTTTGCACTTCCTATCCGCTGTCGGAATTCGAGGACAGGCAGGACACAAAACAATCATAACCAAAAGGGGGAATGCTCATGCTTGCCCAAGCCGTCAAGCCGCTGGTACGTCTCGTCGACCGCTATCTCCCCGATCCCTACATTTTTGTTCTGATCCTCACGCTGATCGTCATTGCCGCCGCGATGGCTGTCGAGCGCGTAGGCCCGCTCGAGGTCATCGGCATGTGGGGGGACGGCTTCTGGGGACTGCTCGCGTTTTCAATGCAAATGCTGCTGGTGCTCGTGACCGGCTTCATGCTGGCGAGCACGCCTCCTGTGAAACGGATCCTTGTGGCATTGGCGCAAAAGGTAACGTCGCCCGGCACCGCAATCATTACGGTGAGCGTAGTCTCGCTCATCGCGCACTGGATCAACTGGGGATTCGGTCTCATTGTCAGCGCGCTTTTTGCCAAGGAGGTTGCGCGCCTCGTCCGCGTTGACTATCGCCTGCTGATCGCCAGCGCCTACTCGGGTTTCGTGATCTGGCATGGCGGACTTTCGGGCTCGATCCCGCTGTCGATCGCCACGCCGGGTCACCCGTTCGAGGCGCTCACGGGCGTCGTCGGGACCGGTCAAACAACGTTTGCGTTCTTCAATCTGGCGATCGTCGCGGCACTGTTCGTCGTCGTGCCGTTGGTCAATCGGCTGATGCTTCCAAGCGAGACGGACAGCTTCTATGTCGATCGTACGCTGCTGACCGATGCCGCGCCCGACGACGACAAGATCGAGCGACCCGCGGATCGACTCGAGACGAGCCGCATCGTCTCTTGGCTCATCGGCCTCGCCGGCGTCGTTTGGCTCGTGAACTATTTTGCCCACGGTGGCGGACTCATGCTCAATACCGTGAATTTTCTTTTCCTGACCCTCGCCATCCTGCTGCATGGCACTCCGCGCCGACTCCTGGCGTCACTGAAGGAAGCGATCAAGGGTGGTGGTGGCATCGTGATCCAGTTTCCGTTCTACGCGGGCATCATGGGAATCATGGTGGGCTCAGGTCTCGCCGACACCCTGTCGAAAGTGCTGCTCTCCGTGGGCACCGAGCGAACGCTGCCGTTTCTTGTCTTCATTTCCGCGGGCATCGTCAACTTCTTCGTGCCTTCGGGCGGCGGACAGTGGGCAGTTCAGGCCCCGGCGATCCTGCCTGCCGCGCATGCGCTGGGCGCGGATGTATCCCGCGTCGTGATGGCCGTCGCCTGGGGAGATGCATGGACGAGCCTGATCCAACCCTTCTGGGTGCTGCCCGTGCTCGCAATCGCAGGATTGCAGGCGAAGGACGTAATGGGTTACTGTGCCATTCACCTGCTGATCACAGGCATCATCATCTCCATGGGTCTTACTTTTTTGTAACCGGCAAAATCCGGGGCGCGCGGAACAATAACAATTGGCTGGGCATCCCGGTACGGCCGGATGATACCGGGTCGCAATGATCGTTGAGAGGGCTGATCAATGACGGGGTCTAAC
>CAZUPX010000152.1:0-1686 GCA_964622155.1 uncultured Planctomycetaceae bacterium
GGCCGGCGGAGCATGGCCCAGACGGGGATAGGATGGCCGGACGGGATGACTTTTTGGCTGACTGCGAAGCCGTGTTTCTCATACAACCGGACGTTCGACTCCTTCTGGGTTTCCAGATAGCAGTGCAAGTTGGTCGCGTCGGCACGCTGGAGGATCGGCCCCATGAGCGCTCCTCCGATGCCTTTTCCCTGGTGCTGGGGTTCAACGCCGATGGCGGCCAGATACCAATGAGGCATCGGCGCGTGGTCGTGATGCAGCTTCTGGGCAACCGCGTCATAGGCCAGGAGCCTGCGAAAACCCGCGATTCCGAAGCGCAGCGGCAGCGCCAACATGCCCGAGCGAACCTGACGGAAAAAGGTAGACATGGGCACGTCCGGCGGCAGCCAACAGGCGGCGCCGCAGACGTCGGCGGTGACTGACACCTCACCGTGGCCCAGGCAATCCCACAGGATCGCGCCGTACAGCGTCGTCACGCCCGGCCCTCGACGGCGGTCGAGTGGCGCGGCATAGCGCATCAAGTCGTAGTCAAAAAATGCCCGCGCCAGCGCGGTCCGGGCGCGATCGTATCCGCCCGGCTCAAGTCGCACGATCTGGTGGGTGCCAATCAGCATTCGGATACTCCGATGCAGCCCATTATCGAGTCGAGGCCGAGTGCCGGGAAGTCACGCATATGGACTTCCGGCGAGGTCATACGAGAGTCTGGACCAGGAGTACCAATTTGTGGCATCGCTCACCCAAAGTAATTAAGATAGCCGTAATCTGACCCGCCTCGGTTGGCCCCACTCAGAATCCGAGAAGTTAAATGGGGACCGTACTTGTATTACTGGCGTTGGGTACTCTGATCACCGCAGCAGTGCTTGCAATCCGCTTCTTTGAGCCGCACGTCGTGGCCGATCGGTTGCGAGACACATTTTCGCCAGGAGAACCCCTGCTGTCGCGCACCAATGAGCTCGTGGGCGCATGCGGCAAGGTTGTTAAGGTAGTTACTCCATTGAATGGACAAGTTGATATTGACGGCGAGCTTTGGGAGGCGCGAACGGACCTCCCGGAAAACATCCAAAAAAGTGAGGCCATTAGAGTGGAGCGCGTTGAGAGCACGGTGGTTATTGTCGCTCGAATCGGCGAGAGATAGTAGAGGGAAATCTATGTCGACATTCTTTCTCGTAGTCCTCGCGATCATCGTGCTCGGGGCAGTCGGTCTGATTCTTTGGCTCGTCTTATCTTACTTGCCGGTTCCTCAGAACCATGTGGTGATCGTCGAGCGATTCGGTCGATACAATCGCACTCTCGCATCAGGCCCAAATTTTGTTTTCGCTCCCTTCGAAAAACCGAAACTGCTTAGGGATTGGGGCACAATTGCGCACAAGGAAGGAAAGTTTATCGAACTGTCGGAACAACACACGGATACCGCGCCACGTCCAGCGATGACCAAGGATAACGTGGAAGTCGAGGCCGATGCATCAGTCTACTGGCAGATTCTTGATCCGGTTCGTGCCAGGTATGAAGTGGACCGGCTGCCGGCGGCGATTCTCGATATGGCGCTCAACGTTTTGCGTACAGCCCTCGGGTCGATCACCCTTGAGCAGGCACTTGTTGAACGAGCACGGCTGAATCAGTATCTCCTAACTCATTTGACAAAGGCCTGCGATAAATGGGGCACGAAGGTAATCCGCGTCGAAGTGCAGA
>CAZUPX010000153.1:0-2519 GCA_964622155.1 uncultured Planctomycetaceae bacterium
TTCAACGGGCTGCTAAGCCGAGAAACCTTGGAAGCGTACCGCCGGATGACTCCCGGGGAGAGACTGGCCCTGACATTGCGCGCCATGCGCGAATCATTGCCTTATCTCCTGCAGGGGCCCAAGGAGGTCGTCGACCGGAAGTTCGAATTAATTCGCCGCGAAAATGATCTCGGCAACCGCAGGATGCTCGAACGGCTAGCCGCAGCGGAGCGAGCGAATGGGTGGTGTCCTAACAGTCACTCTACCAGCGAATGACGGGACTTGACGAGGCGATTGGCGATCTGCGCTGCAGCGACTTCGGATGACAGCGGAAACGCAGACAGCGCGGAGGACCAAGAGGCGAAGCCACTTTAGTTTTGCTCGTCTCCGTGCTCTCGGCGATCTCTGCGTTTAAATTCATCGTAAATCGGTACACGGTGCTCAACTTGCCGGAATCATCCACGGCCAGACGTAGGCTTGCAGCATGGTCAGCACGCCGACCAGGGCAGCCAACGCGACACTGTGCAAAAAGACGAACCGCAGGATTCGGCCTTCGCCGCCGGACTGTTCGGTGGCCACGGCGGCAACGACGATGCTTTGAGCGTCGATCATTTTGCCCATCACGCCGCCGGTGCTGTTCGAGGCCACAATCAATATTGGATTCAAGCCTAACTGTTCGGCTGTGATCCGCTGCAAGCTGCCGAACAGGGCGTTGCTCGATGTGTCGCTGCCGGTCAAAGCCACGCCAAGCCACCCCAACAGCGGCGCAAAGAACGGATACAGCACGCCGGTGCGCGTGAACGCCAGCCCGAGCGTGGCATCGCTGCCGGAGTATTTGGTCACAAAGGCCAGCGCCAACATGCAGGCGATCGTCGCCAGGGCCCAACGCATCTTGGTCAACGTCTCGATGAACTGGCCGGCAAACTCAGCCAAACCAATCCGCAGCCAGAAGGCCGACAGCACCGCCGCCAGAAAGATTCCGCTACCGGTGGCACTCAGCCAGTTGAAGTCGAACACGGCCTTCTCCGCTTCGGCCGCGCGATCGGCGCCGGGCTCAAGAGGCACCACCGGCGCGGTGCGAAAGATCCTGCCGTCGAGACCCGATACGGGCCATGACAATTTGCTCACGCCGGCCAGCACGTTGGGTGCGCTCGGGTCTCCGCCATTGAGCACGGTTCGAAACCGCGGCTCGCCCCACAGAAACACCAACACCGAAAGCAGTGCCCACGGAACCCAGGCATAGGAGATCTGCCTGCGCGTCAAGCGTAGCGCAGCGGTCGTCGGCGGTTCTTCGGGTTCGTCGGCGAATCGCCATATCTCCTTCGGCTGCCAGAACCGCAAGAAAAGGGTCAGCGACACGAGCGATCCCAGACCGCCCACCACGTCGACCAGCGTGGGGCCATGGAAGTTGGCCATCACGAATTGAATGCCGGCAAAACTTCCGCCGCACACGACGATCGCCGGCCAACAGCCAACCACGCCTCGCCAGCCAGCCATCGTCGCCACCAGCCAGGCCGGCACGATAAGCGAGAAAAACGGCAATTGGCGGCCGGCCATTTGCGACAGGGCCATCTCGTCCAAGCCCGAGATCTTGGCCAGCGTCGTGATTGGCGTGCCCAATGCGCCGAACGCGACCGGCGACGTGTTGGCCAATAGCGCCAGCCCCGCGGCGTACAGCGGTGAAAATCCCAATCCGATCATCAGCGCCGCGGAGATTGCAACAGGCGTTCCGAAGCCGGCTGCCCCCTCGACGAACGAGCCGAATGAAAAGGCAATCAGCAGGGCCTGCATCCGCCGATCGGGCGAAATGGCCGCCACGGAGTGCTTGACGACCTCGAATTGCCCAGCGCGGACCGTCAGGTGAAACAAGAACACGGCGGCCAGCACGATCCAGCCAATCGGCAACAGCCCGAATCCAGCGCCGTACACCACTGACGCCGCCGCGGCCGCCGCGGGCATGCCGAAACCGAAGGTCGCAACGGCAAGTGCCACGAACAGCCCGGCCGCCGCGGCTCGCGGCGCCGATTGACCCATCACTAGCAGCCCGAGTAACACCACGATCGGCGTCGCGGCCATCAGCGTCGACAGCCACACCGAGCCAAGCGGATCGTAGACCTGCACCCACGGCATGCTTTGATGGTTCTCCCTTACGAATGGTCAGTCCCAGAGACGGCAACCCTGGGCTGTTAGGAATGCGGACCTTAACCGCCAATTCTCAACGGCACTAGCGCTATCGGTTTGGCGATGTGGGTGCTAGTCTACTCGTTTGGCCCTCACCACGAAAACGGCACACCCCCCAGGGAACACACCAACATGCCTCGCAACCGTAAGTCGGAAGTCGATGCGGCCGCCGCCGGCATCGACTTTTCGAAACACAAATATCAAGTCGTGCTTGACACCAACCTGGGCAAGATCACGCTCGACTTGTTGCCCGACGTCGCCCCCGGTCACGTCAAGAACCTGTTGGCCCTGGCCAAGATCGGCTATTACGACGGGCTGAGCTTTCACCGCATTATTCCTGGCTTCATGATCCAAGGCGG
>CAZUPX010000154.1:0-4433 GCA_964622155.1 uncultured Planctomycetaceae bacterium
CTTGATTCCCTCCGGCACGCCGGGGCTCAAGGCGTTGACCGGCGGATTGTTGATCGTGATGACCGCGATCTCGCCCTGCTTGGTCAGTGATACTAAGTCGCTCATGGCTTCCATCCTCGTGCTAACGTGTCGTGTGTATCGATGCGGTGAGTGTTTCGTTGGCGATTCAATCGAGTTTTACTTGATTGGCCGGCGCTTCAAGAATTCGACGATGTGGTCGGCGATCTCCTCGCCCTTGTCTTCTTGCAAAAAGTGGGCGGCGTCCTTGATCACGATCTCCGGCTCTTCCTTGGCCGAGGGGATCAGCGCGCGAAACGACTTGTCGCCCCCCGCGGTGATCGGGTCCTTGTCGGAAAACATAACCAGCGCCGGCTTGGTCCAGGACTTCAGGGCCTCGGCCGTCCGGCGCATGGTGGGCAGTGCTTCCGCGTCTTCGGTGATCGGCACGAGATTGGGAAACTGCAAAGCGCCGCCTTTGTAGGTGGCGTCGGGGTAGGGAGCGTCGTAAGCGGCTACAACCTGGGGTGGCAGGTCTGTGACGGTCGCATTTTGAATCACGCGGCCGACCTCCATATCGCCCGCGCGATTGGCAAACGCCTTCCACGCCAGAAACGCGGCATTCGGCGGCTTGCCGCTCACAGGCAGCCCCGTGTTCATGATCACCAGCCGCGCGAACCGGTCGGGCATCTCGACGGCCATCGGCAGCCCAAGCAGTCCGCCCCAATCCTGGCAGACCAGCGTCATGCGCTTCAGGTCGAGCTTCGTAATGAATCCCGCCAGCGCGTCGTGGTGCAGCTTATACGTGTACGACTCGCGGCCCTCGGGTTTGTCCGACCGGCCGAAGCCGACCAGGTCGACCGCGATCACGCGACCGTGCTTCGACAGCGCCGGCACCATCTTGCGATACAGATAGCACCACGATGGCTCGCCGTGAATGCACAAGATCGGGTCGCCCGTGCCCTCGTCGATGTAGTGCATCCGCAATCCGTCGACGTCGACATAGTGCGGCTTGTACGGAAAGCCGGGCAAGTCCTTGAACCGATCGTCTGGAGTTCGCAAGACGTTCATGGCTTTGGTTCCCGATGCCTTCGTGCCCGATTGAGAAACACCATCGCTCGCCGCCAGCGGAATCGCCAGAACGACAACCAGCCCGAACACCACAATCACGAGGGCGCAAGTTGTCGCCAATCTTTGCGTCCGCATCAACAGGCCTCAAAAAGTCCGGCCGCCCCCTGGCCGCCGCCGATGCACATGGTCACGACGCCGTAACGGGCCTTACGGCGGGCCATTTCGTTAGCGATCGTGCCCACCATCCGCGAGCCGGTCATGCCGAATGGATGCCCGATGGCGATCGAGCCGCCGTTGACGTTCAGCTTTGCCGGATCAATGTCCAGCCGATCGCGGCAATACACGACCTGGACGGCAAACGCTTCGTTCAACTCCCACAGGTCGACGTCTTTCATTTTCAATCCGGCTCGCTTGAGCAGCTTGGGCACGGCAAACACCGGGCCGATGCCCATTTCGTCAGGCTCGCAGCCGGCCACCTGAAATCCGCGAAACACGAGCTTGGGCTTGATGCCCAGCTTTTCGGCTCGCTCGCGCGACATGAGCACGCACATGCTGGCGCCATCGGACATTTGCGAAGCGTTGCCGGCCGTGACCGAGCCTTTGCCGCTGTCGGGATCGAAATAGGGCTTGAGCTTCAACAGACCCTCGAGCGTCGTGTCGGCTCGATTGCATTCGTCCTTGGTGATTGTGTGTTCTTCCTTGCCGATGACTTCGCCGGAGGTCTTGTCGAGAATGCCGCGGGTCACTTTCATGGGCGCAAGCTCCTCGTCGAAGTAGCCAGCGGCCTGCGCCTTTGCAGTGCGCTGTTGGCTCGAAAGTGCGTACTCGTCCTGCGCCTCTCGGCTGACGTTGTAGCGCTTGGCGACCACTTCGGCCGTGTCGCCCATGACCATGTAGATGCCGGGCTTTTGTTCTTTGACCACCGGGTTGGGCTCGCCGCGGCGGCCCATGATCGCGGTAATGCTCTCGACGCCACCGGCCAACATCACGTCGGCACCCTCGGCAATGATCTGGTGCGCGGCCAAGGCGACGGCCTGCAAGCCGGACGAGCAAAATCGATTGATCGTGGCGCCGGCGACGGTGACGGGCAGCCCAGCTCGGATGGCGGCGATCCGGGCCACGTTGGTGCCTTGCGTGCCTTCGGGATTCGCACAGCCCATGAACACGTCTTCGATCTCGGCCGCATCGAGCTGCGGGACCTTTTTCAAAACGTCGGTAATACAGTGCGCGGCCAGGTCATCGGGCCGCGTCAGGTTGAAGGAACCGCGGAAACTTTTGGCCAGCGGCGTGCGCGATTGGGCCACTACTACGGCTTCTCTCATGGTTGGATTCTCCGGGTCTGGAGGCGCTCTGGAGGGCGAAGGGAGAGGCGCGCAGCCACCCGGCCGCACGAAAACCCGCCCGACTGTTGGCGCCTACCGTCCGTTCGGTAGAATGTACACGGTCCGGCGGCGCTTGAAAAGGGACCGCCCCGGCGAGCCGAGATTTTTTGCGCTCGCCGGTCGCAGGGAGGCTTTTTGTTGCGCCCAGACTGTGCGAGTGTGTATTCTCAGTAAAGTCTGGGGACGCAGTCCCTGGCCTCGTTCGAAGTCGAAATCGGCGTGGACAATGGCGGCAGGTACTTCAGGAGTTCCAGCGCGATGTTGAACCTGGCAACCGTACTCTCGGAAAACGCCCAGCGGTTTCCCGAACGCGTCGCGGTCATTCACGATGAGCGCAAGGTCACGTACGGCGAGCTCGACAAGCTCACCAGCAGGCTGGCCAGTTCATTGGTCAAGCTCGGTCTGCACCCGGGACAAAAAATACTGCTGATGCTGCCGAACATACCCGAGTTCGTGATCGGCTATTTCGGCATCCTCAAGCCGGGCGGAGTGGTTGTGCCGATCAACGTACTGTACAAGGCGCGCGAGATTGAGTTTTTGCTGCAAGACAGCGAAGCGGTCGGGCTGATTACTTGCACGGAGTTCCTGGCTGAGGCGGCCGAAGCGTTTAGCAACATTGAGACCTGCAAGCATCTGATCGTGGTCGACTTTGTGCGCGAAGCGCCCATCAACGGCGACACCGGCGTGCGGCGATTCAGCGAACTGGGTCGCACTGGCTCGCCCGAGTTCGAGATCGTGTCCACGAGTCCCGACGACACGGCGGTGATCGGATACACCAGTGGCACGACCGGCCGCCCGAAGGGGGCCGAGTTGTCGCACTTCAACTTGTTCTATCAGTGCCGCATGCTACCGGAGCTAACCACCGAAAAGCGGAATGACGACGAAGTGCGGATGGCCGTGCTGCCATTGTTCCATTCCTTCGGGCAGAGTTGCATCATGAACACCGTGTTGGCCATGGGCAGCACGATGACGCTCATGCCGCGGTTCGACCCGGTCAAGGCCATGGAAATGGTCCAGCGAGATCGGATTACCCACTTTGCGGCCGTGCCGACGATGTGGGTCACGATGCTCAATCATCCGGATCGAGACAAGTACGACATGTCCTCGCTGCGGATGTGCGGCAGTGGTGGAGCCCCGATTCCTGTCGAAACTCTCGACGCCTGGATGCGGCGATACGGCTGCCCGATCCGTGAAGGCTACGGCCTGACCGAGACATCGCCCACCGCTACCTGGAGCCAGGCGCCCGTCGAACCTCGTGTTGGATCGTGCGGTGTGCCGATCTGGGGTTGCCAGATCAAGATCGTTGACGACTCCGGCAACACACTGCCACCGGGCAAGGAAGGCGAGGTGCTGATCCGAGGTGTCAACGTGATGAAGGGTTATTACAAACAGCCCGAGGCCACGGCACAAATCCTCAAGAACGGTTGGTTCTACTCGGGCGATATCGGCAAGCTCGACGAGGATGGCTACCTGTACATCGTGGGCCGCAAGAAAGACATGATCCTGCGCGGCGGATTCAACATTTATCCGCGCGAGATCGAGGAGCTGCTGTATGAGCATCCGGCCGTGGCCGAAGCGGCCGTGGTGGGCGTGAAACACGACGAGTTGGGCGAGGAGATCAAGGCGGTTGTGTATCTCAAACCCGGCTGCAAGGCGACCGAAAGCGAGATACAGGCATATTGCAAAGACCGCATCGCGGCTTTCAAGTACCCGCGGATTGTCGAGATTCGCAAGGACCCTCTGCCCAAGGGTCCCTCGGCCAAGATTCTCAAGCGAGAACTGATCGAAGAGCACGAGCGGGCCCGCACGGCAACGGCGCATACCTAAGAGCAACTCGAACATCATTAGGAGTTTCCAATGGGCTACGAAGAAATCATTTACGAGGTCTCAGACCATATTGCCACGGTCACGCTCAACCGGCCGACGAAGCTCAACGCTTGGACACGGGTCATGGAGAAGGAGGTCAGGGCCGCGATGGCGGAC
>CAZUPX010000155.1:0-8163 GCA_964622155.1 uncultured Planctomycetaceae bacterium
CCGATCATGATCAGCCCCAAGCAATCGGCGTACTACGCAGCCCCGTCATGGCCGCTTTATTGTCTGGCGCTAGCGCTGTGGAGCGCCGGCGCGGTCCAGGCCGTCGTGACGCGCTGGACGACCCGACCGGGATTTGCACGAAGTGCCCGACAAGTGCGGGCGGCCGCCCTGGCGATGATGGTCCTGACTGTGGCCTGCTCGCCTATGTTCTATGCGAAGTTGTTTCGCGATCGCGAGTTGATAGGCGACGTCGACCGGATCGGGCAGATCGTGGGCAGCTACGGCAAAGTGGCCATCCCGGCTGAGATCGAGCACGACTGGGCCCTGCGGGCGTACTTGTACCGCTGGTACTACATTTCGCTGGACGCTTCTTCGAACCAGGCCCCCTACCGCCTAGATCCCGCCGACCCGGCCTGCGGCGTGCCCCCCGGCCGCATGTTGGAGGCGCGGTTGGCAGGCTATCAACTTTCGAGATAGCACCGGCGTTGCGTCGGAAAATCCGTCTCGTTGGGGCATCCCCAGCGCTGTATCGTCTTGCTGTCACATGACTTACCTGCGCACACTGCCTGCCTCTGCGCAAGCACGCGCCTCGGAAATTTTTGGCCTCGGCCAATTTTTTTTGTCCACTTTGACGGTTTTCCGCACCTTATAGGCATAGGGAGGATAGAGGGACGCGCAGCCACGAGTCGTGCCCGGTGAAAGTCGCTCGATCCGGACGATCGAGGTCACCAGACCTCTTGTTGACAAATTGGTGCATCTACCTGGGGGCGAGTTGGCGATGCTGATAACGGCCGAGCGACGCGAAACGATCGTGCGAAGAGTGATTGATCTCGATACCAAGATTGAGTTCCTCCGAGCGGAAGCTCAAGCCAGCCAGCGCGAGCGAGCGCACCGTTTGCAAGACGTACTCCGCGGGCTGGCAGTTGTACTCTGGGCCGACAACGCGGCCGAGGGCTGCTTCCATGCTGGGCAGCAAAGTGCCGCTGGTCCCTGACCGCTACTTCTTCCCAGGCCCGACCAGCTCAATTCGCACGCCGCCGGGTGCTTCGATAAAGGCGATCTTGCCGCCGCCGAACGCATAGGGTTTGGCTGTGAATTTGACACCGCCAGCCATCAACTCCTCGGCCGCGGCATCCAAGTCCTCAAAGGCCCAGCCCAGGTGGTCGATCGAGCGGCCCTTGGTTGGCGCTCGGTCACTGTCAACTTTCTTCGCCAGCACCCAAACGTCACCGTAGCGAATCCCAGGAATCAGGCCCGCAAATCGTGTGACCTGACCGCCAAACGCCTTTGTGTACCAGTCGAGCGTGCCGCGCACATCCGGCGTCGCCAGATGAACGTGGTGGAAGCCCTGAATCTCGGGATCCTGCACGACTTCGATCAACGTCCCCCAGGGGTCTTTGACAAAGGCGTACTTGATCGGGCCTTCCTGCTGAACGTCCGATACGATTTCCACACCGGACTCCTTGAGCTCTTTCATCTTGGCTTCAATGTCCGTGTAGGAAAACCCGATGTGATCGACCGAACTGCCAACGCTGCCGGGAAAGCCCGTTTTGGCTTGAAAAAACAGCAATCGCGTTCGGCCATAGGCCGCCGCCACGAAGATTCCGATGTTGCTCCGCTCGCCCCCCATGTGCTCGACGTACCACTCGACGGCTGCCTTGGGATCGGACGCGGTGAGATGCACGTGGTGAAACGTCGCGGTGGCGGCGCCGACCACGCCGGCGGTCGCGACCCATGTCGCCGCAAGCGCGACGATCGCGAGCGTGCGGATTGTTTTGTCCGTGTGTGAACGCGTGCCTGTTCGAAGACTCATCAGCTTGTCCTTCCAGTTGCTGGGTCGATTACGACCGCCGACGTTTTATCGCGGCGCAAGGTCTGACGGTGACGATTGAAGGCGATCACGGCGGCGGTGCCGACGAGCAGGATCGGCGCGACGAACACGGTGGGCCAACTGACGGTCACGCCCGTTTGCGCGCCGGCCGCCGCCCCCAGGCCAAAACCGGCCAGTGTGCAGGCAATTCCGCTCACCCATCCGCTGCGATTCCAGATCGCCAGTGCCAGGCCGACTGGCCCGCCCGCCCAAAAACCGAACATCACCATCCACGGCTCGCGGCCGGGCGGCGAATTCTGAAACGCACCGCGCACGCTAGCCAGTCCCACCGCGGCGATTGCCACCATCAATAACAAGGTGGCCAATGAGAATCGATGTTGCATCAATAGGCACCAGGAAGGAAGCACTGACAGTCTACTAGTAACTCCAGAGTACAGGCTGTGGCCTGGGGCCTCTAGTCTCCCGGCAGGATCACGTTCGGCAATTTGCCATCGGCGCGGTTGCCCAATTGCTGCCAAACCTGCAAGTCGATCGTATCGGGCACGAACTTCACGCTCGCGTCGCCGAAACCCACAAGCAGTCCACCGGGGTGCGGGCTGGCAAATCCGCCAACGCGTAAGAGTGCGGCCGCCACGACCGCCGGATCGGCGTCGGGCTTAGGCATTGGAGGCGGAACCATCGCCTCAGCCTCGGATACCGGGTCGTTAGGTCCCAGGCCCGTGTTGCGCAGCGTGGCTCGCGTGCCCGACATCCAACCCAAATCGTAGAACTCGGCCCGCTTTTCGGCAACAAAGATGGTGCGTGCAAGTCCGTCGGGAATGTCGTCGCGGGTGACGCGACTATTGAGAAACAGCACGCCTCGATTGTCCTGGGCGATCGGGGCTTCGATGTCGTGATGGCAGCCGGCGTAGCTGCTGGCCCCTTGAACGTCGTTGGGCTCGCTCGGGCAGACGAATTGGCTGGGCCAGTAACCGCGCACCGCGGCGTTGGCCGGGTCGTAGACGCTGGCCGACAAATCGATCATGCGATAAGCGTTCTGCTGATCGAGATACGGCAACAGCGGCAACAGCCAGCTTTGGTGCCGGCCCTTGGCCTCGCTCTTGATCGGGCCGTCGGGATTGAGCACGCCCGATGGCAGCGATTCGAACGTGTTCTGATAGTTGTCCAGCGCAAGCATCAGTTGCGCGAGATTTGCATGGCACAGCGTTCGTCGCCCAACTTCACGGCTGGCTTGCATGGCTGGAATCATCATGGCCACCATCACGCCGATGATGGCGATCACGACCAACAGCTCGACCAGCGTAAACGCGCGATGTGTGTTGTTGCATCTCATGGTACGTCTTTCGCCTGCTTGAGAACGATCTTTGTTTCGCCGCTGCGACGGGCTCCGATCGAGGATTCGTCGGGAAAGCGCGCCTCGACCTTGACGATCCTCGCGGTCGCCTCATTGGCGACTGGTTCAACGCGAATAACGACGCTTGCGCCGCGCTTACCCCCCCATGAATCGCCGCCGATCCTCCAGGTTTCGCCGGTATAGCCGGGTGTGGCTCGAACCTGGGCCGCGCCGCGCCCCAGCCCCGCAAGCGCCAGGTACTCGGCTTGCACTCGTTCTGCCTGGGCCCGCACCACGCGACGCTCGACGACGATCGCTTTGGTCCAGGCCGCGGCCAGCGCCATCACCACCGTGAGAGCGACCAGGACGCTCACAGTTAGCATGGCCCGGCGGCTGCTCGGCGATGGTCGACGGAGCGTGTGCATGAACAAAGTCTCGCTAGGGAGATAGATTCGCCAGGATGTCGCCGCCCAAAACGGCCACCATGTCGAACATGGCTGTGGACTCTACGTCGGCAGGTGCGCGGCCCGTTCGAGCAATGGTCAACGCCACTTCGTTGCCTTCCTGTTTCCAACCGATGAAGTGCATCGTGTTAAATGCGAACGCCTCGCGCCGAAGGGGCCTCGAGGCCGTTGCGCTGGTTCCTGCTCGCTGTAAGGTCGCGCCATCGATCTTGTACTCGATCGTCGTCCCGTCTCTTGTGGTCAGGCTCAAAATTTGCACGGCCGCATCGGGCTGCGAGATCGCAACCTTGGCCGCCACGCGCACATCGCCGCGAAACTGCCGGCCGAGCGCACCGAGCGCGGCAACGTCGTCCAGATGCTCGGCCGACGCCGAGTTGGCTGTGATAACCTGCGACACGAGCGCTCCCAACGTGCCCATCAAGCCGACAACAATCGTCATCGCAATCATCATTTCGATCAGCGTGTAGGCTCTTCGTTCTCCCTTCTCCCCTGGAGGGAGAAGGGTCGGGGATGAGGGGGTGGAACCAGGCGAAGACAAACCGCGCCCGCGCTGCTCCCCCCTCACCCGGCTCGCTACGCGAGCCACCCTCTCCCACAAGGGGAGAGGGAAGTCCGATGTACGCACGAGGCTCATGGCGATGCTCCTTCGGGCGGATAGGCCCAATAGTCAAGCCGCACTGGGGCGACGGTTCCTCCGGTCGTGTTCGTCCAGGCAATCTCTACCCAGATGTGTTTGGCTGTCGGACCACTGGTGGCCGATTCGAGGGAGAGCTTCATCTCGGCGCGCGACAGAATCTGGCCGATCGCACTGTTGCGCGCGATCTCATCGAAGCGCTCGGCAGTGAGCTTGTCCCAGGACAAGCCTCGAACACGCTCGATGGCGCCGGCAGCCAGCTCGATCGCGATCGCGCGGCTCTCGGTTGCGCGTCGAGCCTGGGACATCGAAGTCATGGTCGCCAGCGACGCCGTGAGCAGCACGCCCACAAGCGCGCTGGCCACCAACGCGTCCATCAATACGATGGCTTTCGATCGCCTTCTCATCACGACATATCCGTAATCAACTTTACAATCGGAGTAAAATGTGCGACCGCGACGAGGGCCACCAACACTCCGATGGGCAGCATCACCAGTGGCAAGACGACCTGCGCCAGCCCCCGCAGCCGCAGTGCGGCCTTGCGTTCGAAGCCCTCGGCCATCTCGGTCAAGGCCC
Organism: uncultured Planctomycetaceae bacterium; assembly: GCA_964622155.1. Classification (GTDB taxonomy): domain Bacteria; phylum Planctomycetota; class Planctomycetia; order Pirellulales; family PALSA-1355; genus CAZUPX01. The sequence goes on from CAZUPX010000155.1 coordinate 4,839, forward strand.
AGCTCAGGTTGCCGCTGCGCTCGGCCGCGCTGAGAATTGCCGCGTCTTGGCGTCGCATCAGCCCCCGCGACCGCAAACTGTCTTGCCAGCTAAGCCCATTGTCGAGATCGCCAAGAACGTGCCACATGCGACTGCGAACCGACCACTTGGGATAGTGCTGCGTAGTCGCCCGCAGCACGCCGACCAGCGGACGATTGCGGCGCGCGGCCAGTGCCAACACGCGCAACACCGGCGCCATGTCGACCCAATTCACGATTCGCCGCAAGCCCGGCAGAATTGGGTAGATCGTGCCTCGCCACTGCAGCCACACCAAAATGCCGAGTATGACCAACGCCAAAGGCACCAGGAACGACAACGGAGCCAGGATGTTCGCTGCATGAATCAGAAATCCGAACGACGCCGGCAAAGGTGAACCAAAGTCGTCAAAAATCTTCACGTAAGATGGGGCGACTTTAATTTCCAGGAACGTGAGAATCCCGATCAACGAGACAATGATGACCATCATGTAGGACACACGTGCCATGATTGGCTGTAGCGTCGAGCGATCGAACTCGGTGGCATAGGTGGTCGCCTGCAACGCTCCGCGCAGATCGCCCGTCTCGAAGCCGACGCTGGCGGCCAGGATGGCTTCCGGTGGAAAGATGCCGCGCGACTGTCGCAGCGCCTGAGGCAGCGGGGTGCCGTGTTCGAGTCGCGTGGCGAGCATCCTCACCCGTTCGGAAAATCCACCTTCCTGCTCAGCGGCCACGGCCAGGGCCATTGGCGCAAGTGGCATCTGCCGCTCGACCGCTAATGCCAAGGCCGAAAACAGATTTCGCCGCTGAACTGCGCGGTAGTGCATGGCTGCGCGGATCCAGATGCCCATCGCCACCAGCCAGAGAAGGAACCCGAGTTCCCCCGCCGACAGAAACGACGCTCCCAGCAGTCCGATGGCCACGAGCATGTAAGCGGTGTACCGCACGATGGCAATTGCCGCACCGGCCTCGACATGTGCCGCTCGCAACACTGCAACAACGCACAGCAATGATGCCCCGGCAACCAGCACGCTGGCCACTCCCGAAAGTTCAGCCACATTCTGATAGGTCATCATGTCGAACCCGCTGTCAGGAAAGGTCCACAAGCAGCTTAACAAGACTCATGAGCGATCCGAAAACTCCGTACGCCACGAACAGAGCGCTGCCGCCGATCAGCAGAAACACAATCGGCGGCACGATCATTCGCGCCAACCGGACTTGCATGTCAAAGCGGTCCGCGTACATCTGGCGCGCGCACTGCAGCGTATCCACCAACGCGTTGGCTTGTCCCCACTGGACAAGTGCGACCAGCGTGGCCGGAAACGTCGAGCGTTGGGCCAGGCATGCGGACAGATCACGCCCCGAGTTCACCTCGGCCGCCATGGTTGCACAATCGGCGCGAATCGCCGGGTCTCGCGCGGCCAGCGACGTTAGTTCGAGTGCTTCGCCCAGCGGCAGCTCGCGCGCTAAAAAGATCGGAAGCAAGCCCGAGAATTCCGTCAGCGATCGATACCACAAGGCCCGACCATACAGGGGCACGGCCGACGCCATCCGACTCACCAGTCCTGGGCCTGAGAACACTCGGGCGAAGATCACGATCACGACAAGGGTACCCAAGCTGGCCAACAAGAGGGGCGGGGCAACTTGAGCAAATTCGATCAACGGTCGACCGTGCTCAAACCATGGACGTGAGTTGAATCCAGAGAAGAGATCGTCGGCCAGCGACGTGTCGATCTGCATCGACGGAACGATCCACCACGATATGAACAAGACCCACCCGGCAAAGAACACCAGCAACGTCGCCGGGTAGAGCGAGGCTTGCCACAACCGCTGTGTCATGTCGTCGATGCTTCGCTCGTGGGCCAACAGCCCGTCGAGGGTTGCGTGCAATTGACCCGAACGTGCTCCAGCAACCATTAATGCGCGAATGTGGGGCGGCAGGCTCGATGCGACGGATTCGAGGGCCGAGTCGAGCGGGCGGCCGGCTTCCAGCTCGCTAGCCAATTTCGAAAATGCTCCGCCGAGCCGGCCGGTATCGGCTTCTGCCGCAGCGGCGCGCAATCCAGGCGCCAACGGCAACCCGGCCTTCGCCAGTTCTGACACGTACGCGGCCAGTTCAAGCGCCTCACCCGGGCCCAACGGCGGCAGGCTTTCGGCATCCCCGGCGATGTCGTTGAAACGTGTCACGGCTTGAAGCGCAGCGATTGTGGAGCCGCACCCAGATGTTCCATGAGCTCGGTAAACGGCAGAAAAACACTCACGGCATACGCGCCAACCACGAACACTCCCACGCCGGCGACCAAACACAGCGGCAGAAAATCGCGCAGCCACAGCGAGTCTCGCGTCACGCGACGGCGATACGTATCGGCGATGTGCGCTGCCATGGCCGACAGGGTCTGCTGGCGAGCGCCCGACGCAATCAACCAGGCCAAAAGCGGCGGAAATGCGTTCAAGTCGCGACGATAGGTTTCGCCCGAGGCCCCCTCGTTAATTGCCTCCGCCGCACGCCGCGCGGATCGCATCAGTCGCTTGTCGGCCGTGCATTCGGCGGACAAGACGATCGCCTCGCCCACCGGCACGTCGTGCTCGACAAGCATGCCAAAGATTTCCGCCAGCATGGCGCGGCGACTGTCCTTGACCACGCGCCCTGCGATCGGAAACCAGCCCAGCCAGCGCCCGGCGCTGCCGCCGCCAACCACCATCGCGCGCCGCGTTCGCAGCCACCACGCGGTCGCAACAAGCACCAATACCACGGGCGGAATGATCACGCCCGGAATGAACCATCCGTCAGTGCCCGGAATCGGCACCTGCAAAAGCAACAACGACCCCAACCAGGAAATCATCGACCATATCGCGGGTGGCGGCGACTCGTAAACCTTGGCCATCATTCCAATGATGTAGCCGCCCATCAGCATGAACAGCGAGTAGCCCAACAAGAGGACCATCAACGGATAGAGCGCGGCCAGGCCGATGGCGCTGCGGACTTCGCGCAGGTGCCGCGCGCAACGGGCCATTGACTCCAAGGCCCCGCTCAGACGGCCCGAGCGAATTCCGGCCGTAACGACTGCCCGATATACCGGCGGAAATTGACCGGACCGCTCGGCCAAAGCATCGGCCAACGAACGACCCTGTGAGCCGGCTTCGCCCAACTCGGCGACGATGCGGCCCAGCGAGCCGGGCAGATCGCCACCCCACCGCGCCAGCCCCATTTCCAGCGGCACGCCCGATCGCACCAGCCCCACGATCTCGTCGTTAAGCGCAACGAGATCATCCAGATGGCGATCCTCGTGACACGGCTCGCGATCATCGAC
>CAZUPX010000156.1:0-3730 GCA_964622155.1 uncultured Planctomycetaceae bacterium
TTGTGATCGACACGACGGCCCTCTCCGCCGAAGAAGCCGCCCAGGAAATCTTCCTGCGGCTCGAGAAGGAAGGGTACATCAGCGCGGAGGAGTGACTCGGCCATGACAGGAGAGGAGCGTCGAGCGCAAGTCGAAGTCGAAATCGCCGGAGACTGGACTCGCACGAATGGTCATGGCTGCGACCTCAGTCGTTGTCTCGTTGATCCTGTGAAGTTGTCGTTCGAAGACGCCGTTGATCCCTCGGCCACGATTGACTTGTGGCTCGTTTTCGAAGATGAGCCAGACACGCGCGACGGATATAAAATCGTTTGTGATGATCAAGGTGGCATGTTCGGTTTAGCCTGCCGCTTCTTTTCGGGACGAGATGGGTATCTCGGTGCGTACGGAGACACCTTCTTAGGCCCTGTCCGGGAATAAGTGTTACAAGTTTGAGACTAATCGAGTAATCCGTTTTCCATGCGTAACGACAGCATGGAAGCGGCGGTGCGGCAACGATTTGCCGCGGTGCAAGCATTGTTGAACGAGCGGCAGCGGCGCTATTGGGCTGCGGCGGAGGCTAAGGTCGTGGGATACGGAGGCGTGTCGATGGTAGCTCGGGCGACCGGCGTTTCGCGACGGGCAATTCATGTGGGCCTGCGCGAGTTGGTCAAGGAAGCGCCCTCTGGAGAGCGGATTCGTCGTCCGGGGGGCGGGCGAAAAACCCTCACCGCCACACAGCCCGACTTGAAAAACGCCTTGGATGCTTTGGTGGAGCCGACGTCGCGCGGCGATCCCCGGTCGTCGTTGCGGTGGACCTGCAAAAGCGTGCGAACTCTGGCCGACGAACTGGTCCGACAAGGGCATCAGATTGGACGGCAGAAAGTGTGCGAACTGTTGCATGAGTTGGGCTACAGTCTGCAAGCCAACCGCAAGACGCGGGAGGGAACCGATCACCCGGATCGCAACGCGCAGTTCGAATACATCTACCGTCAGGTCAGGGCCGTTCAACGCCGCGGTCAGCCGGTGATTTCCGTGGACACGAAAAAGAAAGAATTGGTCGGAGATTTCAAGAATGGGGGCCGCCAGTGGCGACCACAGGGTGAACCGGATGAAGTCCGCGTGCATGACTTTATGGACAAGAACCTGGGCAAGGTCATTCCCTACGGCGTCTACGACCTCACCCACAACGAAGCCTGGGTCAGCGTCGGCGTCGACCACGACACGGCCCAGTTTGCCGTGGAAACCGTCCGCCGCTGGTGGCGTAAGATGGGAAGCCAACGCTTTCCCGAGGCGACGGAATTGCTCATCACCGCCGATGGCGGCGGCAGCAACGGATCGCGGTCGCGATTGTGGAAAATCGAATTGCAACGGCTGGCTGACGAAACGGGTCTGAAAGTGACCGTCCATCATTTCCCGCCTGGAACCAGCAAGTGGAACAAGATCGAGCATCGCTTGTTTTGTCACATCACCCAAAACTGGCGCGGCGTGCCGTTGGTCAGCCACGAGGTCATCGTCAAACTGATCGGCGCCACCACCACCCGCGCCGGACTTAAGGTCAGGGCCGCCCTCGATCGTCAGTCCTACCGCAAAGGCATCAAAGTCGCTAATCATGAACTCGACGAGGTTCAACTTCGTCCCGCAAAGTTCCACGGCGAATGGAATTACACCATCCTTCCCAGGAAATGCGCGGCTTGAGTTGTTACACTTATCCACGGACAAGTCCTAACGGAATTGTACGCATCACCTGTATCACGCACCGCCCGGAACGGAAAAGGAACACCGCCGAATGGCATCAACTTAAGCGTAACTCGTTGTGGCCGTGGCGTGAAGCATTGCTGCGATAGCACTGCCTGTTGCTTGTGTCGAACCGCTCGTGCGTAGTAATGGGAGGTCGCTTCCTTCCTTTTGCACGAAGAGGTTCCTCATGGTATCGGATTTTGCGCAGGCCGTCAGTCGGATCAAAACTCATTGGGCATGTCAGTTCAGCGACGAGGTGATTGAAGAGGCATGTCGGGCCGTCGGGCACTCCTGGCGTAAGCGGATGCTGCCGCCGGCCCTGACCGTGCGGCTGTTCCTGCTGCAAATTCTCTACGGCAACACGGCCTGCAGCCATCTGCCGCGGATTTCGGGCGAGGAGTTCACGCCCCAGGCGTATAGCGCGGCCCGCGCGCGGTTGCCTCGCGCTGTGCTGGAAACGCTGCTCGGACAGACGATTTCGCAACTGGGGCAAGCGGCGCTCGATACGGCGCGCTGGCTGGGTCATCGCGTGTTTCTGGTGGACGGCTCGACCTTCTCGACCCCCGACGTGCCCGAATTGCAAACTGAGTTCGGTCAGCCTGGCGGCCAGGCCGCGGGTTGCGGCTTTCCGGTGGCCCACTGGCTGGCGCTGATGCACCACGGCAGCGGATTGATCCTCAAGATGCTCGTGGCGCCGCTGCGTACGCACGATCAGTCGCAAGTAGCCGAGTTGCATCCCGAGTTGGCGGCCGGCGACGTGCTGCTGGGGGATCGAGGACTGTGCTCGTTCGTGCATTTAGCCCTGCTTTTCGGGCGTTCGCTGCAGGGTGTGTTTCGGATGCACCAGAAGCAGATCGTGGACTTCACTCCCGGTCGGCCGCATCGCCGAGCGGTACGTGGCAGGGCGTCGAAGAAGAAAGGAATACCCACCTCGCGCTGGATCAAGTCGCTCGGCCAGCTCGATCAATTGGTTGAATGGTTCAAGCCCGCCACCTGTCCCAAGTGGCTCTCGCCCGAACAGTTCGCGGCGCTGCCGGGAAGCCTGATCGTGCGCGAACTGCGCTACCGGATCGAGCGGCCCGGCTTTCGCGTGGAAGAGGTGACGCTGGTCACGACCCTCATCGATGCCGAGCGCTACACCAAGGCAGCGTTGGCCCAACTGTACCTCAAACGCTGGCGGATCGAAACCAACTTCGCGCATCTGAAAACCACGATGGGCATGGATGCGCTGCATTGTCAGTCGGTCGAGGGAGTGCTCAAGGAAGCGACCATGTTCGCGCTAGTCTACAATCTGGTGCGGCTGTTGATGTGCGAGGCCGCCAAGCGCCAAGGCGTGTCGGTCGAGCGGATCAGCTTCAGCGACGCGCTCCGCGCGCTAGCACACGCTGATCTGGACGCGCCTTTCCCCACACTGATCGTCAACCCCGAACGACCCAACCGCCGCGAACCCCGGCTGCTCAAACGTCGACCCAAACAATTTGGCTACCTCAAAGAACCGCGCGCCAACTACCGCGCAAAATACATGGCCGAAAGCAGTTACGGCTTAAGTTGATGGCATTCGAGACGTTGGCTGATATTGTGTGCATTTGCGGGGCTGCTAGTTGCGGGATGTTACGACGGACCGGCACCAGAGACGGCCACGGCGGATAATCGTTCGTCGATGGGCGATCCACACGCAGGCATGTCGTCCATGGAAGGAGCACCCGAGTCCGCTGCCGGTCAACCGTTAGGCGACTCCGGTGGTCCGGTCGAATTGGACGCGATCACGCTAACGGCGCCAGCCGGTTGGCCGCAGATGCCGCCCAGCTCGTCGTTTGTTGCCGCGGAATTCGCCCTTCCGCGCGCGGAGGGGGACGATGCGGACGGTCGTCTGACCATCAGCACGGCGGGCGGCACGGTGGAAGCCAACATCGACCGCTGGAAGGGCCAGTTCGACGCCCAGGCCAAACAGGTGCCACAGGAAGAAATCGACGTCGCCGGCATGAAGGTAACGACGGTCGACTTGTCCGGTGAT
>CAZUPX010000157.1:0-1897 GCA_964622155.1 uncultured Planctomycetaceae bacterium
TCACGTTGACTTGTTCGATCCCAAGCCGGAGTTGATCGAGCAAGACGGACAGCCGCTCCCAGAGAGCGTCGGGCCGGTCATGACTCGTCGCCAAGTAGCCCGCAATCCGCTGTTGGCGCCGGTGCGCCCGTTCCGCCCTCGCGAGAAGTCCGGTTTGGAGATCAGCGACTTTCTGCCGCACATGGCCGAAGTGGCCGACGAGCTATGCGTACTCCGTTCATGTCACGGCGACAGCGTGAATCATCCGCAGTCGGTCTACCAGATGAACACCGGCAGCATCTTGATGGGCCGGCCGAGCCTGGGCAGTTGGGTCAGCTACGGGTTGGGAACCGAAAACGACAGTTTGCCGGCGTTCATCGTGCTGCCCGACTCGGGCGGCGGAATCAAGGGCGGCCCGAGTGCCTGGGGCAACGGGTATCTGCCGGCCACGTTCCAGGGCACAACCTTTCGTGGCGGCGCGACCCCAGTCGTCGACCTGCGGCCGCAACCATCGATCACCACGCGCCAGCAACTTGGCACGCTTGACATGCTGCGCACGCTGAATCGTCGTCACGGCAACGAGCGTGCCGGCGATAGCCAGCTTGAGGCGCGCATTGAGGCCTACGAGTTGGCGTTTCGCATGCAGTCGGCGGCGCCGGCGGCGGTCGACTTTGCCGATGAAACGGCTGAGACGCAGGCCCTGTATGGAATCGGTGAAAGGGAGACCGACGAATTTGGTCGCCGTTGCCTGCTGGCACGGCGGCTGGTCGAGCGCGGCGTGCGTTTCGTGCAACTGTACTCGGGCGACACCAACGGCTGGGCCGCCCATCAAGATGTCGCGCAGAACCACGGACTATATTGTCGCCGCACCGACAAGCCCGTCGCCGGACTTTTGACCGACCTGCGGCGCCGTGGGCTGTTGGATGACACGCTGGTGATCTGGGGCGGCGAGTTTGGCCGCATGCCCATGAGCGAGCAAGGCACAGGCCGCGACCACAATCCTTGGGGTTATAGCGTCGTGCTGGCCGGGGCACGCGTGCGTGGTGGTTTCGCCTATGGGGCCACCGATCCGTTCGGCCTGCGTGCGGTCGAAAACAAAGTTCACGTGCACGATCTGCACGCCACGATCCTGCACTTGCTGGGCCTGGACCACGAACAGCTCACCTATCTGCACAACGGGCGATATGAGCGTCTGACCGACGTCGCCGGCCGCGTCGTGACGGAGATCCTGGCATGAGGGGGCCCTTCGTACTTTCCTCTCCGGCCACCGTGCGCAGCATGGTCATAGGAGAGGGTGGCGAGCGCAGCGAGCCGGGCGAGGGGGCGGTGCTTCGAACGATCATCGCAGTTCTGGTGCTCCTTGTCGCACGCGCCACGGCCGCCGAGCCTGCCACGACCGGGCCCGTCGAGCGACCGATTACGGCTGAAGAGCGCGACCACTGGGCCTACAAGCCTCTATCCGACCCCAGCGTGCCAGTGGTCGATGCCGCAGCGACCATCACGCACCCCATCGATCGCTTTTTACACGCCGCGCGTGTCGCGCAGTCGGTCAAACCCTTGCCGCGCGCCGGCGAAGCGACCCTCCTGCGCAGGGCGGCTGTTGATTTGACTGGCTTGCCGCCGTCGAGTGAGGAGGTACGTCAGTTCGTACGTGACGAGTCGCCAGATGCCTACGAGAAACTGGTCGATCGCTTGTTGGCGTCGCCGGCTTATGGCGAGCGCTGGGCCCAGCACTGGCTGGATCTGGCGCGGTTTGCCGAGACGGACGGCTTCGAGCACGACCTGGTGCGGCCGAACGCCTGGCGGTATCGCGATTGGGTCATCGCCGCACTGAACGCCGACATGCCGTTCGACGAGTTCTTGAGCCTGCAACTGGCGGGCGATGAGCTGCGACCGGGCGACCCAGCCGCCGCCCGAT
>CAZUPX010000158.1:0-1960 GCA_964622155.1 uncultured Planctomycetaceae bacterium
ACCCAGGTAGGTTACTTGAATCGGCGCCGGCCGGCGAGCAAACGCCAACAACCGGTTGCCGCCGATGTGGCCGGTCAGGTCGACGAGAATGTCAATCGTGTCGTCACGAACCATCTGTGCCAACTGCTCGTCGGACCGATAACGAACTTGGCGCCAGTGGTCCGCCGAGGCTCGCAGTCGAGCGGTGGCATTGTCTTCCTGGGTGACGTCGCTGTAACAGAAGATCTCGAACTCCGCGTGATTGTGATGGGTGATGATGGGCTCAAAGAAAAAGTTGACCGCGTGGTCGCGGAAGTAGGGTGAAACGTAACCGATCCGCAAGCGACGCTCAGGCGCCGGGTTGTTGGGATGCCCGGGCGCTTCGGCCCAGAGCGGTTCGGCGTGGCACGCGGCCCATGCCAGGTGTTCCGCGAATAGGGCCGACGCACCGTAGGCCGGGTGATAATTCAACTGGTACAATAGGTTCGAATGCGCTTTGACATCGGCGGGGTTCGATTCGATCGATTTTCGCGCAAATGCGATTGCCTCATCAACGCGGCCCATCTCCTGCAAGCCAATGGACATATTTGCGTAAAGGGAGGCCGGCCGCGCCGCGCGCTCGATTCCCAAGCGACAATTCTCGATCGCCTCGTCGATGTGATTGATTGACAAGTAGAGCAATGCCAGTCCGTTGTATGCCTCGGCAAGGTCCGGCCCCAGCCGCAAAGCCGTCTCGTAACTAGCGATCGCCTCGGGAACCATCTTCTTGAGACGATACAGGTGCGCCCGGTTCAGATGCGCGTCGGCAAAATCAGCGTGTGTCGCGACGGCGCGCTCGCACCACGCCAGAGCCTCGTCCAAATGGCCTTCGCGTTCCAGCACGGCAGCCAGATTCACCATTGCCTTGACGTTCTTGGCATCGATCCGCAGGGCCTGCTCGTACGCGGCACGGGCCTGGGCCAGTTCTCCCTGCTCCGCCAGAGCCATGCCCAGGTTGTGCTGTGCCGCGGCGTAGCTGGGGTTTAATTCGGTCGCACGGCGATAGCAGTCGATGGCCGCTGCCAAATCGCCCTGCTCTTGCAGTACCGCCGCCAGGTTGTTGTGCGCTTCGGCAAAGTTGGGTCGAAGAGCGATTGCCTGCTTGAACTCGGCAATCGCCGCGGGCACCTGGCCTCGGGAGCGGTGCAAGTTACCCAGGCTGTTGTGGGCGTCAGACAGGCTAGGATCCAGTCGCAAAGCGTTGCGCAAGTTTGCTTCCGCCTCGCTCAGCTTGCCCAGAGCGCGATAAGCCTCGCCCAGGTTGGCCTGAAACACTGCCCGTGCTCCGCCCAGCGCGACCGCGCGGCCGATCAACGCGACCGCCATTTCGTAGCGCGCCGTCTGGTAGGCCACCAAGCCCAGCAGGTGGAGTGCGTCGGCGTGGTTCGGCTCCGATTCCAGAACCCGTGTATACAGATTCTCGGCCTCACGCAGTTGCCCAGCCTGGTGATGACGAAAGGCGACCTGCAATGCTTCGGCGGTCGTGGGCATGGGCCTGGCTCATCGGGAGGTGCCGCACGGCGAATCCAGCGAATCAGTTATCCTGCGGTCGCTCCCCGATTCCATTTAACCCGCACCCGAAGGCCGACGCCATGCGTCCTTCACGCTCGTGCAAACAGTGACTCGCGCAGCGACGTCGTGGGACCCTCCCTCTCCCCTCGTGGGAACAGCGGCTCGCGTGCCATGCTCTGCCTACTCTTTCCTCTCCCCTCGTGGGAGAGGGTGGCGAGCGCAGTGAGCCGGGTGAGGGGGGAAGCGTCACGAGTTTGCGATGCTCTCTGACTGTGCACCCCCTCATCCCCGACCCTTCTCCCGCGAGGGGAGAAGGGAGCGACTTCTGGCGTCCAGCGATGCTTTACGTGTAAACTCGCTTCTTCCCAATCGCTTCCAGGAGATTCATCATGGCCCGCATCACGCCGTACAAGGGTTACTCGACCGGGCG
>CAZUPX010000159.1:0-1730 GCA_964622155.1 uncultured Planctomycetaceae bacterium
AGTCCGGCAAGCGGATCGTGGCCGAGGCCTACCAGCACGTTCGCGGCTTCGATTGGGGCGATGTGGTGTTCAACGTGTGTGGTCACCTGGGGCCGTTCGCCGTCACTCAGCCGGCCGCGGGCACGCAAGCGAACGACGGGGGCCTGCTGACCGTCACCTGGGACGTGGCCAGCACGAACTTCCAACCAATCAACACCACCAATGTGCGCATCCTGCTCTCGACCGACAACGGCTATACGTTTCCCACTACGCTGGCGGCGAGCACGCCAAACGACGGCTCGTTTACGTTCGTCGTCCCGTGCGCTACCACACAGCAGGCCCGGATCAAGGTCGAGGCGATTGGCAACATTTTCTTCAACATTTCGCCGGCCTTCAGGATCGGGCCGGCCATCACTGTCACGGGCAACCTCACGGTCACGCGGGGCGGCCCGTCAGTGACGGCTCAAATAGCGACGGTCACGGATACGCATGATGCGGCCGGATCGCTCACCGTCACGCCCACGACCCCGCTCCCGACTGGCGTGACGCTCAGCTTCGTCAACAACAACGGCATCATTTCGGCGACGGCCACTGCACAATGCGCCAGTTTCAGCGGCGCTTACCCGGTCACGCTGCAGGTGACGAACAGCACCGGCTGTACCGCCTCGACCGCCTTCAATCTCGTTGTGGATCCAAACCTGGCGCCGACCCTCGGCACATACGGTAATGTCAGTGTAATCGCCAGCCAGTCGGTTACGGTGTCGCCCTCCGCGCCACCCGCTGACGCCAATGGCAACCTTAGCAACATCACCGTCTCGACGACAACACCGCCGTTGTCGGCAACGCTCTCGGCTGATCTTACAACGGGTGTAGTCACAATCAGCGCCAATGGCTCCGCGCAACCCAGACTTTACGCAATGCGGGTGGAGGCAAGGGATAGCTGTGGCCAGATCGTAACGAGAAGCTTCTTCCTGACCGTCAACAATTCCCCGCCGCGGATCACGCGCAACGCGAATTCCGCCCGCACGACGCAGGGTGGAACATCCGTCGCGCCGGTCGCCGTGGCGACGGTCTCTGACCTGCAGGATGCCTCCGGAAATCTGGCCGTCTCTGCCACCGCGCCGGCGGGACTAACGGTCTCGGTGACTAACTCAAACGGCACGGTCTCGGCGACAGCCACGGCGACCTGCGCCGTCACGCCAGGCACCTACAACGCCACGCTGACCGTGACCGACAGCGGGGGCATGACCACCTCGGTGACCTTCCCCGTAATCGTAGACCCGAACCCGCCGCCGACGCTCGGCGCTTACTTCGACTCTGCCGTAACCGTGGGTGGATCGGTCATTATCGTTCCCACCGTTCCGCCGTCTGATCCGAACAATGCGGTGACCTTCTCGGTCAGCCCCCAGATTCTGCCTGGCGGCGGGCAGTTGATTCCCTTCGCCGATGGCCGCGTCAACATCAATACCGTGACGACTACGGCGCTGGGCATTCATCAAATCCTGGTAACCGCGCGAGACACTTGCGGCGCACAGATGACGAGGAGTTTCAAGCTGACTGTACGCAGCGCCGCCTGCGTCACGCAACAAAGCGCGGTCTTCGCCGCTGATACTGGCAACCACCGCATCCAGCGGTTCAATGGCGCCAACTGGAATGTCATAGGGCCAGGCACGCCGGGGAGTGGGTTGGGCCAATTCACGAGTCCGGAGTCCGTCGTGGCAAGCTCGGGGGCCGGCCTCAATCCCGCGCAG
>CAZUPX010000160.1:0-7834 GCA_964622155.1 uncultured Planctomycetaceae bacterium
CGCGGCGGCGACCGGCGTCGGGATTGTGGCTTCCGACTTCTTTGTCAACCGCCAGAGCTCCTTGCCCGTCGTGGGGTCGTAACCGCGCGCGTACTGCGAGGCGTTGGTCACCAGCTCCACACGCTGGGCGTTGCGCCACACCGTGGGTGTGCTCCAGGATGGGATCTCGTCGCGCGGAGTGGACCAAACCGGCGAGCCGTCTTCTAGCCGGTAAGCTGCCAGAAAAGAGTCCTTGGCAAGGTCACACTGCAGAATGACGAGACCTTCATAGATGATCGGCGAGCTGCCGAAACCCCACTCGTATATGTCCGCGGCGTGCTTGATTCCGGAATCCAGCGCGCCCAGATCGCGCCGCCACAATAGCTCGCCGGCAAAGTCGTAACAGTACAGTCCTTCAGAAGCGAAGAGGACGACCAGTCGCTTCCCGTCGGTAGCCGGAGTGCAGTTGGCATGGCTGCCTTTGAGATGGCGTTTGATCTTCGGCACTCCCTGACAAGCCGTGCGCGACCAGAGGACTTCTCCGCTGTCGCGATCCAGGCAAAAGACCTGCCAGCTATGCTGGCTGGCATCGTCCACCGAGTCGACGTCGCCATAGTTGCCGGTTCGCACCTTGGGATCGGGGTCGGCGCTTACCGCCGTGGTTAAGAATACTCGGTCGCCCCAGATCACCGGGCAGGAATGGCCCAACCCGGGAATCGGCGTTTTCCAACGCACATTGACGTCGTTGGCGACGTCCCAACTCAGCGGGGGATGTTGTCCATCAGCCGTGCCCGAAGCGTCGGGCCCACGGAAGCTGGCCCAATTCAAGGGTTTGTCGACGCGCGGCTGATTGTCTTCCGCCTGGGCTTGCAGGGGCCTCGCAATCGGGTTGAGTTTCAAGCGATAGTAGCGGAGTTCCGCTGTATACATGCGCATGATGAGGCGCGCCACTTCGTCGCCTTTGCGCTCGAAGCTGTAGCCAGGTACCTCGAAGCCCAGCGCAACGAACGAGTCTGGACCAGTCGGCTTGAGCACTTGGGCGAAACCCGCGCGTCGACGCGCCACCAGCGCCGTGTCGATCAATTCGATGGTCAACGTGCCTCCATTGTCGTTCTCGTAGCTTCCCTCCAGAGGCTTCCACAATTCTCGCTGCTCGCTGGTGAGCGACGGCAAAGGCGCTGCGCCGGCTTTCGCAAGTGCATCTTGAACTTCTTGGTTGCCCTTCGCGGCAGAGAACAACGCCGCATCCAGCGCGTCTTGCTCGACCTTGCCGCCACTCAGGATGGCTCGAAGGACGGCCAGTCTACCGGCTGCCGCGGCCGTAACGAGGGCCGGATTGACGTCCTTAGCGCCCTTGTCGATCAGCAGCTTGACGACATCTTCGTGGTCGCGACCGACGGCGGTACTCAGCGGCGTTTGATACCAAATGCCGTCGCGCGCGTTCACGTCAGCCCCGCGCCCGACGAGCAATTTGACGATGTCAAGCTGTCCCTTGCTGGTAGCGATCCACAGGGCCGTGACGCCGATCTCGTTCGTGGCGCCTGCGTCAGCGCCTTGATCGAGCAGGGCCTTGGTCGCGCCAATGTCACCGTTCCTCACTGCCGTCCACAGCGACTCCCGCAGGTCGTCCGCGTAGACGCGACCGCCGAGCGAAACGAGTATGGAAACAACCGTCAGAAGAATGAATCGACGAGGGGTCAACATTTCAATTGCTCCAACGCACCTGTTTGTTGCAGCTTAGCTCGTTTGTGGCATCTTACGCTTCGCGGCTCACCAGCACCACGCGCACGTCGCATACGTTGGTGTCGGTCGGACCAGTCTTGATGAGCGCGTCCAGTGGCTCGAGCCAATGATAGGCGTCGTTGCGCGCCAGGTGGGCGGCCGGTTCGAGTCCCAGCTCTCGTGCTTGCGCGACCACGGATGCGTCGACCCACGCTCCGGCGGCATCGGTGGGTCCGTCTTCACCATCAGTGCCGCCGGAGAGGATGACAACGCCGCGCGGAAAGTCAGACTGCAAACGCTCGGCCGCCGCCAACACGAGTTGCTGGTTGCGGCCACCCATTCCGCGGCGTGCGGCTTCGACGAGCTTGACTGTCGGCTCGCCGCCGCTGATGAGGCAACGCGGTGAATGGCCCTCTTGAATAGCAAGCGCTTCATCGGCCAACCGGCGGCCAACTTCTTCGGCGCTGAGTTCGGAATGTGACGGCGATTCGGTCGTGACTGTGTAACCGAGCTCAACGGCACGCCGCGCGGAAGCGTCGAGCGCCGTTGCATTATTGGCGATCACAAGGTTCGTCACCCGACAACGGATCGGTTCTGGCAGTCCGCGACGGCCGAGCGCCGCGAGCACCTGCGGTGAGATGCCGGCGGCCTCGGCGCCATAACGTTCGAGAATTGCCCGCGCCTGCTGGGGCGTGGACCTGGTCTCGACGGTCGGCCCCGACGCAATAATATCAAGCGGATCGCCCAATACGTCTGAGATAATTAGCGTCACGATTTGTCCGGCGCCGCAAACGCGCGCCAATCCACCCCCTTTGATCTGGCTGAGCGCGGTGCGGACCGCATTCAGGTCCTCGATCGGCGCGCCACTGGCGCTCAAGAGGCGCGTCACCGCCAATTTGTCTTCGAGCGTGACGCCGTCGGTCGGGAGCGGCAACAGTGCCGAGCCGCCGCCGCTGATGAGCACGATGGACAGGTCGCGGCTGTCAAGTTCGCCAACCATCCGCATGATTTCGCGCGCGCCGTGTACGCCTTCGTGGGTTGGTTCGTTCACGCCGGCAGGTCGCGCGGCGTGAAGATGAATTCTCCCAAGCGGCCGCGCACAGTCAGCCGGCACGTTGACCCAGCCGCTGAGCTGTTTTTCGGCCATCAAGGGCTCGCCGAGCGCTCGCTCGAGTCCCTCGGCCATGCCAGCCCCTGCTTTGCCGGCGCCCACGACAAGAATCCGGCCGACGCGATCGAGGTCGATCGATTCGTCGCCGATGAACAACCGGCGGCTCATTTGCTGACGCCCTTCGACGCGCACGTTTCGCCGCACCAGCGGCTCGGACTTGACCGCGTCGACGCCGGCCGACCAGATATCGAGCGCATCACGACGGAGATTTTCTGGACTTTGCTTCACGTGATCGCACCACCTTACACAACGTTGGACAAGCACTAACCCGAAGCGCAAGCGAGGGATTCTTTTTCCGGTGAACGAGGCAGGAGAATCCCTCGCTGGCGCGTCGGGTTAATGTAAAAGGAGGAATCCCTGGCTTGCGCATCGGGTTAGTGTATCGTGCCGGTCCACCTCGCACCGGGTTTATGGGGTGTGGTACGCTAGGACTTCATACCCGCGCTGCAACTCGTAGGATACCACTGTGGCACGCTACGCGATCACGATATTCCTGAGCGCCTTCTTACTCTTTCAAGTCCAACCGCTGATCGGCAAGTTCATTCTTCCATGGTTCGGCGGCGGGCCGGGGGTGTGGACCAGTTGCATGCTGTTCTTTCAGGTCACGCTGCTGGCCGGATACAGCTACGTGCATCTGATCGCCAGCAAGCTTTCGGGCCGGGCCCAACTGTTGACGCACGTCGGGCTGTTAGGCCTGTCGCTAATGTTCCTGCCGATCGTGCCCGATGAAGCTTGGAAATCCTCGGCTGGCGAAGACGCTCCGATCGGACAAATCCTGGCGCTACTGGGCGTCACGATCGGCCTGCCTTACTTCTTGCTCTCGTCGACCGGCCCCCTGCTCCAGGAAGGCTTTCGCCGCGAAACGGGGCGCACGCCCTATCGATTGTATTCGCTGTCGAACGCCGGATCGCTCTTGGCACTATTGAGTTATCCGTTCGTTTTCGAGCCGCAGTTGAACCTGCAAACGCAAATTTACGGCTGGTCGATCGGATACGTACTGTTTGCCGTGTTGTGCGCCTGGTGTGCGATGGGCTTCACCAAAACCACCGGCGCGCTACCGGCGGTGGCCGGACTGGAAACTCTCGACCCAGCAGCGAGCGACCGCACGCCATCCTGGGGCGACGTGCTGCTATGGCTAGGGTTGTCTGCCTGTGGATCGTCGATGCTATTGGCCACCACCAATCAGGTGTGCCTTGAAGTCTGCTCCGTACCACTTCTGTGGATCGTGCCACTGTCCCTGTACCTGCTTACGTTCATCATCTGTTTTGACCACGAGCGATGGTATCAACGATCGGCTTTCCTGGCGCTCATGGCAGGTGGCGTGATCGCGGCCGTTTACGCGCTTAGCGAAGCCAATGAGCTCGAACTCTCGCTTCAACTATTGATTTATTGCAGCGTGCTGTGGATCACGTGCATGGCCTGTCACGGAGAGCTGGTGTTGGCCAAGCCGGCGCCGCAGTATGCCACCTGGTTCTACCTGGTGGTCGCTGCCGGCGGCGCATTGGGAGGCGTGTTGGTGGGCCTTGGAGCTCCGCTGGTGTTGCACGATTTCTGGGAGTACCAAATTGCCCTGGTCGCGTCGGCCATTATTGTCTGCATGGCAGCGTTTCGCCTGGCGGTGAACCCCACCACCTATCCGCGGTTGTTCTGGGTCGGCGGCGGCATCGTCGTCATTGCGATCGGCCTGTTGGGCGGCTGGTTGATGGTCAACTGGATTGAGCCCCACGTGGTGACGAGCGAAGCGAACCTGGAAACGACGCGCAATTTCTATGGCGTGTTGCGCATCAACCGCGAGGAACACTTCGCCAGCGACAACGGGCCCATGAACGAGCTGGTGCACGGGCGAATCCAACATGGCTTTCAATACACCGATCCCGACAAGCGCCGCATGCCCACGTCGTATTACGGCCGTCCGAGCGGTATCGGGCTGGCCATCGACCGCCATCCGCGGCGAACGTCCGACGACGCTGAGCATCGCACACTAAGAATCGGCGTCGTGGGCCTGGGCTGTGGCACTCTGGCCGCCTACGGAACACCCGGCGACTACATCTGCTTTTACGAGATCAACCCGCAAGTGGAACGCATTTCCGACGAGTATTTCACATACCGCAAGGATTCCGGGGGCCGAGTCGAGGTGGTGCTCGGCGATGCACGAATTCGCATGGAGCAGCAGTTGGCGGCCAGTCAGCCGCAACAGTTCGACGTGCTGGCAATTGACGCCTTTTCGAGCGATGCAATTCCGATGCACCTGTTGACCGTCGAGTGCGTGGAGTTGTATCGGAAACATCTGAAGCCCGACGGGCTGTTGTGTTTCCACATCTCGAATCGCTATCTGGACCTGACTGGCGTGGCCCGCGGCGTGGCCGACGCGGTCGGTTGCGAGTGCGTGCGGATCGACTCCAAAGACGATGCCGAAAATGGTCTTAATTTCGCCTCGTGGATCATCCTGACCACGAACAAAACCTTCTTAGAGGCGCCCGGGATCAGCAAGGCAATCAAGCCTTGGAACGACGAAGACGCGCCGCCGATTGTGTGGACCGATGATTACGCCAGCTTGTGGCAAGCGCTTGATCAACGTCACGATTAGCCAGCGGTCTATTTCGGACCCGCGACAGGCGCCGTCGACTGCTGAGCTTTTTGCGACGGCCCAGGAGCGGGAACGATGCGATTGACGACTTGAATCGTCACGTCATCAATGCACGCTTCACCCACGCCGCCCAGCGCAAACGTGACGGCCACCGGACCCGAGCGGGGCGCCACGCGATAGATCGTCACCTGCCGCCACTGCGGGCTCGATCCCACGCGCTGTGCCAGCGACTGACCGGTGAGCGTGTCGATAACCAACAGTCCGTCGACGCTGCCGGCGATGGGCTGCGGGACGCGGACCCAGCCTTGGATTTCCAACAGTCGGCCCGCTTCGACATTGACCGCCGGGCTGGTGATCCATAGCGGCGAGGTTTCCACCACGCCGACTTTGTGTTTCGGATTGCTCATGGCGGCCCGTAGCCGCAGACCCGTGCGTCCCGAGTGGGCGGCCTCGGGCGAGAGCTCGACGCTGGCGGCGATGGATTCCGGTGGGTGTTGATAGTGGATCCAGCCCGCTCGTCGCATCAAGTCAAGGTCCTCAAAGGCGCCCTCGGCAAGCAGATTCGGTCCACGCTGGGCGGAGGCCAGCTCGGTAGATACGCGATAGTGTTCGCTCAAGGTGGAAAACGTTCCCAGCAAGGGATCGCCCGAGGGCCAGGGCACGCTGGGCACGCGCTCCCAATATCCCCTCTCGATATCGGTCAATCCGCCAAGTGCGTGTCTCGCCAAATCGTAGGCCGACCGCGAGTCGCTCCGGGCCAACTGCGCGTCGCATTGGCCGAGGTCTTTCTGCACGGCGGCAAGGGCGCCGCGCGTCGCCTGAACGGTGCGGCCGACGCCGGTCAAGCGCCGCTCGGCGTTATCGACCACAGCCACCTCGGCAGCAGCGATCTCGCGCGCCAACTGGGCCGCGCGCAGGGCACTGCCCGCCAACCGCGACTTGAGACTGCCGATGACTACCGCGTCCTGCGTGAAAACGACGAGCGAATCCCGCTCCGACTCGTTCATGAGCACGCGCGTGCCCCCCAACACACGGTCGGAGCGGAGCGCCCGCAGGCTGGTCGGGGTCAACTCGTAGGCATTGTCGCCTTCGGGTACGCCGGGCACCGTTAGGTTCAATGCCTTGACCGTTGGGTTACCAAGCACGAACTGGCCGCCTGGTGGCGAGTAGATGGGCAGTAGCAGCCGACTGCGATCGGTTTCGATGACCGCGCCAGTGGCGTGCGAATCGTTCGACGTGGCGCTAGCCGTGAAGTTACCCGAACTCGGCCAACGTTCAATCAGCTCCAACTCAATGTTCAACAGCTCCAAAACTGCCGCGCGCCGCCGCGACTTCGGGTCGGGTGCGTCGAGGCGAGAATGCGACTCGAAGCACAGGCCGCGCGCTCCAGCCGCCAGCGCCGTGCGAACCAACATGCGGATCTGCAATTCCTGCAGGTGCACGTCGGCAGCCGCCGCGGGCGCAAGCAAGGCCATCTGCTCGACCAACTGCGGTACCGGCTCGGTTTGAATCGTGGCCCAGAGCGGCGTACCGGGCAACGCTAGTTGCGAGCGCTCGCGAAGCCACGTCAGATAATCGTTCAACGGCAGGCTCGTGCCCAGCACAGCGCGACCGGCCAGCAGCAACTTGGCATGCCGCGTATAGTCGATCAGGTCGCTCTCGCACTGGCAGACCATCGGCCGCGACCGCAGGTCGGCCGAGGCGATGAGCTTGGCCCAATGTTTGGTGGCATCCAAGTCGCGCTTCACCAGTCCGCTGCCCAGGTCCCATACAAGCACCGGATCGAACTGGGCGCCGAGCTTGACCCCCGCGGTTTCGCCCGAGCGTTGTTCGAGCTCGCCGGCCGCCGGTGGTGGCGCGATGACCCACATCTTCAGAGCGGCCGCGTCGCGCAGCAACTCAGCCGAGGCGGCGCGCGGCACGCGCACGGCATTGAAGCCCAGCGCCCGAAGTCTTGCCAGCGGCTCTCCTTGATGATCGATTGCCCGTGGAAAAAACGGCTTTCCGCCCACCAGCAACAACGGCCATCGTAGCTCGACGCTGGGCAACGGCGGAGCGGCCTGCGCTTGAGCCGCCGCGGGATCGTTGTGGGGCCCCGGCCGTGAGCCCTCGGCCGGCACCACGCCGCTGACCTCCAAGTCGTCAACCCACACGTTGGTCAACCCTGGGCCGCCATAGACATTGACCAGCAGTGCGTCGACATACGCCTCGCGCGCGTCGACGTCGCGGCCAAACTGTGTCCGCAGGACGCGCACCTGTCGCTCGAGAAGCTGGGGAATGTTGTCTACTTGCAAGCGCTGCCACGCGCCCGCCTGCGTATACATCGATCCACGCACCAGAGTCGTCAATGGTTTGCCGTTGCGCGGGTCGACACT
>CAZUPX010000161.1:0-10142 GCA_964622155.1 uncultured Planctomycetaceae bacterium
CGCGGGTTGCTGTGTGCCGTTGGTGAGCGGTGTCGCCGCCGGCTGTGCTCCTGAGCCGGCCGTAAGCGGTTCGGTCACGATGTCCGGGAGCGGCTCGGCTTTCAGCCACAAATACAGCGCCGGCAGCACGTACAGGTTGACCAGCGCCATGGAGACCAGGCCGCCCGAAATCACAATGGCCATCGGGCGTAGAATCTCGAAACCCGCGCCGGCGTCCGTCAGTACGAACGGCGCACAGGCCAGCAAGATGGCTACGGAGCTTGCCAGCAATGGCACAAACCGCTGGCGTGATCCCGTGAGGACCAGCTCGGCACTGATGCCGTCAAATCCGCCGACGTCATTCAACGGAGTTGCTTCGTCAAACTGATCGCGCAACGCGGCCACTCCAGAATCGAGCGGCGCGGCCTTGGGCTGGATCCCCAATTGCTGATAGCGGCGGACCAGCAACACGCAACTGCGTGTCGCGATGGCCAATAGCGAGATAAAGCCCAGCACGGATCCGTAGGAGATGGTTCCGCCGGTGGCGAGGGCCGCAGCCGCACCGCCGACCATCGACAACGGCAACATCAGCATCACCAGAATCGCCACGCGCCAACTATTCAAGGCGGCCTGCAGCAACAGGTAGATTCCGATCAATGCCGCAATCGCGTAAGCCAGAATGCGCTCCTGGTTCGCCAGCCGTTCGGCCGGGCCGCCGAGCATCTCGGCTCGGTATTCCAGCGGGAATTGAATCTGCCCCAGCACTTTCTGAACATCCCTTCCGATGCCTCCCAGATCGCGGCCGCTTACGTCTGCCGTCACGTCGATATAACGCGCCACGGCCTGCCGGTTGATCACCGTCGGTCCCGCACCGATCCGTACCTGGGCCAGGTCTCCAAGCGGCACGGACTTCTCCTCGGTCTCGATTAACAAGTTCTTCACGCTGTCGAAATCCTTGCGAATTTCTGGCTTGGCCCACACGACCACGTCAAAGACCTTCTGATCGTCGAACAGTTGGCCGACGGTGATTCCCGACAGCAGAGTAGAGGACTGGCGCCGAACGTCGCCCGGTTTGATGCCGTGCGCCATGCACTTGTCCAAGTCAGGCTCGATTTCGATGCGCGGCTGCCTAGGCGGGGCCTCGACTTTCGGATTGCTGAGCCCGTCCGTCGTCTTCAGCTTGTTGGCGACGTCTTTGGCCAATGCTTCGAGTTTCGACAGATCTTCACCATAGACTCGGACCACCAGCCCGCGTTCTTCACCGCCAACTTCCTGCTGAATCCGCTCGCCGAGGTAAGTCTGGACATCGCGATCCACGAGATCCGGCGCGGAACCCACGACTTTGCGGATGGCCGCCAGCGTCGCGCCGTGGTCGGCCGCCGGATCGATACTGACCCACAGCTCGGCCGAATTGACATCAGCCACCTCGTCGGACGTGATCGCACGGCCGATGTGGGCGCCGACGGTCTTGACGCCCGAGATGTCGCGCAGTTTGTGGCCCACGTCCGCGACCAGGGTGCTCATCGCCGGATGCGACGTGCCTGGCTTGGCATCCAGACTAATTACCACTTCGGATTCGTTAAACGTCGGGAACAGCGCCTCCTGCCGCACTCTCGGAACGATCACAACCCCAGCCACCACGAGAGCCGCCACGACACCGAATGCCAGCTTGGGTCGCTTCAGCATCGGCGCCAGGAACCCCTCATAGGCCCGTTGGGCGAAGCCCTCGACCGCAGACTCTTCTGCGCCAAGCCGGGCGCGGTTGAACAACAAGATCGAAATGGCGGGCGTGACAGTCAGTCCCACCAGCAAGCTGGCAATCACGGCCAAGGCGTAGGCGTAGGCGGCCGGTTGCAGGAAGGCCCCCGAAACCCCCTGCATGAAGAAGGCCGGGACCAACGCCAAGAGCACGATCACGGTGGCGTACAACAGCACGCCGCGCATCTCGACCATCGCTTCGCGAATCACCCATGAGACACTCTCGGCGCTGCCGCGATCCCGGTGCTGACGCAGGCGGCGCACAATGTTGTGTACGTCCACGACTGCATCGTCGATCACCGCGACCACTCCGAGCAACAGGCCGATCACGATTAACATGTTGACGTGAACGCCGAACACGTACAGCACCAGTCCGGCAGTTGCCAGCGACGTCACAACGGAGATAATGCCGACCACACCGCTACGCCAGTTGCCCAGCAGCCCAAGCAGCGCCACGGCGACCAGCGCGCCGGCGATCAGCAGTGCGGTCTTCATGTTTCCCAGCGCCGTTTCGATGTACGTCGCCGGGCGGAACAGGGAGGCATCCATCGTCACGCCGGCCACCGCAGGCCCCAAGGCCACCAGTGCGGCCTCCACGCCGCGCGTCACATCGATGGTGTTGGCCCACGGGAACTTCTCCACGACCAACATCAACCCTGGGGCGTCGTTCACGAGTGCGTCGCCGATCAATGGCTGATGGTCTTCCACCACCTCGGCTACGTCTTTCAAGCGCTTGTTGGTTCCTGCGATCACCACTTCGGCCAGGTCATCGGCCGTCTTGATGGGAGACCGGTGCACGACGGATAGCCGCTGATTGGGCGTATCGATGAACCCACCGGTTCCCGGCACGGAGGCATCCAGGTAGGTCAAGTGGGAAGCCCACAGCGAATTCCCGGTGGTCTCAACGATCTGATCCAGCGAGACGTCCTCCTTCTCCAATTGCTGCGGGTCGACCAGAACCTGCAGTTGCCGCTCGCGTTGACCAAAAATCGAGACGTTGGCCACGCCCGGCACGCCCAGCACGCGGGGTTTGATCGTCCAGCGCGCCAAGACGGACATTTCGATCAGTGAGAGTTTGTCGGAGGAAAGCCCAACCTTCATGCAGCGGTTTGCCGAGGCGACGGGCTGGAGCATTATTGGTGGTTTGGAAACCTGAGGCAGCATATACACCTGAGTCAGGTGCTCCTGAACCATTTGTCGTGCATTCATGATGTCGGTTCCCGGCTCGAAAATCAGCTTGATCGACGAAAGGCCGGGCATCGACTCAGACCGGATCTCCTTCACCCAGGGACACCCGACGAGCATGTCCGCCTCCAGCGGAGTCGTGATCATGGCCTCGACTTCTTCAGCGCTCAGTCCCAGCGCTTCCGTCTGCAGCTCCACAAACGGCTTCGTAAAGTCCGGCACTGCGTCCACCGGCATGTCTCGAAGGCGACCACTGCCCAGGTACACTACCCCGGCGGCGATCGCGATCACCGCGAGTCGAAACCGCATGCTTGAATCAATGATCCACCGCAACATAACAATCCCCTTCAAAAAATGAGGCGTGCACTATGGCCTGGTTGACTCATGTTCTCGGGCTTCGCACACGCGAGTCCGAAATGGGTGGCCAATTGAACACTGGCCAGAGACGAGAGCAGAACTGCATACCCCACCACCGCAGAGCCTGGTGTGACGGTTGTGGTTAGTGGCCAACGTTTGACATGGTTGCCATCCGACCGACGCTTGCAACGGAATCGAGTTGACTTCTGACGAGCTCGCCGTGAATTGACCCTTGGTGCCAGGCTCGCTCGTGCTTCGTTCCGTTAAAGTTACCAAAGTGCCTATATTTGTTGTAAACGTTGTAGTTTATGCAAACACTTCAACTTGACCATTCGATCATTGATAGGGGAAGCGATCATGTCAAGAACAAAAAACTGGTGCACGCGCCGGAGCCCGAGCGCGGGTGGCGCGGCCGAGGAAGACCGATGCCCCGTTGGGCTACGAGGCTTCCGAGAGGACGATCGCTCTTTACCGAACGCAACAGGAAGCGCCGTAGCAAGTTATCATTGCAAAAATGGCGCCGTCCCCGTGCTCTGTGACCCCGGCTAGCGACCCTGGCAATTGGATTCTGCGCGACTGTGTTATCCGGCGATGCCCAAAACCAATGTGCGTAACCTGATGGACGCTACTGATTATTCCGATAGAGATGATCATGGCGATCGTGACGATGGCGCAGCGTAGTTCCCGTCCGCTAAGGAGTTAGGGCAGGTCTGTAGGTTTAGAGCAACTACTTAGAATACAACGATTGTCGGTGCGCAGGGCGATGGAAGCGTAAACGCGTCATGCCGAGGGTTCCTGGAAACCAGGCTTAAAGACCCGGTGGCGGCCAAGGGCCACCACAGGCGGAGGCGTTGGCGCTTCGGCGAGTCGCTCGGAGTTCAAATGATGAATCGCATGACTGTAAGCTTCACGACAGCGGCCTCGACCGTCTGTATCCTCGTGTGTTCCAACGTCTGGGCTCAGCAACCCTACTCAAATGCCTGGGCACCGGAACAACCATTCTCAAGTCTCTTGGCAGCAGACATCCGACCCGAAAGTGGCGGCGATCAACTTCCTCTTCGGCGGCCGGAGGGGAGGCCATTGACCGACTTTCACCCCGTAAGTGGCAGGTCACAACTCTCGCCTTGGGAAGTGCAGGCAGCGGCACCTTACAGCCGCCCCGCGGCTAGTGAGACTCAGCGATTATCTGCGCTTCCGAGACCGCGTGATCGGTCTGACGCCGAAAGTGTCCGGCGTCCCCAGTCATATTGGAAAGAACCGGCCTTGGCGCCGGATACCCAATCCACAAACGGCCTGGTGAAATTGGTTGCTGTGACTGACGGGGCTCAACCACCGTTTTTGGAAAAACCAATTGTCGCGCCCGATGGCCCGCCTGTGGGCGCCCCAACTCAGCCGTCAGCCTCAAGCGTCCCAGCTCTACAGTCATCTTCGAACGAAACTGCCGCGACGCCTGGTTTTGTTTCTGCGGCCGACCCAATTCAACAGCCGCCACCAACTCCCGGTTCTGCCGGCCCGTCGCCGTCACTGGTCAGGGACTTGGAAATCTTGAAGCAACGGATGGAGGAAGTGGAGCAAACAAGAATTGCGCACGAAGACGCAACCAGGACGATCATCCGAAATTCCTTTTCCGGAAGAGGATCGAATATCAACGAGTATGTTGTGTTCGGCGGCACTCTCGAAACATTAGCTGGATGGACGCGGGATTTCGACGGCGTTTCCGACAGTGCGATTACACTCGATACCGCCCAAATTGACTTTGAAATCCAGATGAACCCTTGGGCCCTGGGAAGTGTGATTTTCGAATACGTGGATGGCACCGACGTTCTCTTTCCGACCACGCAGGGGGACGAAGTCTTCGTCGACAGACTCAATGTGGATACGGCGTATCTCGTCCTTGGCGATGTGCAAAAATGCCCGTTTTACGCAGTGGCCGGCCGAATGATCGTTCCCTTCGGTATCTCGACCGGCAATCCCATCGCGGATGTGTTGACTATCGAGTCTCCGCTGACCCTGGAAGTGTTCGAGACCAGGGAAGCCGCCCTTATGCTTGGCTTTGCGGTACCTACTCCCCCGCCTCCGCCAGCTCCAACAGCAACTCCGCTGCCGGGCCCGCCACCGGTCAGACCAGTGGTGATCAATCCTTTCTTGCGTGGACTCAACAGTCGGCTCTCCCCCTACTTCGGCTGCTACGGTCCGCCGAAGGCCGCAGCGCCGCCGACCGCTGCGTCTCTCGCGCCCGTTCCTCCTCCGCTCAGTGGAGCCATCTTTGTTTTCAAAGGTGACACCACAAATGGGGGTGAGGACCACATCGAACACTTCGGCGGCACCTTGGGCTATCGGAAGCAAGGAAGATGGCCGTCCGTGCGCGTTCCCTGGTCGATTGACATGGACGTCGACGTCAACAACTCAGTCTTCGATAGCCAATTCCTGCAGTTCCAGTATCGGAGTTTCCTGGATCAGATCGGTTTCGTGCCGGGCATGGCGGCACACGTCAAATCGACCCTCGGTCCTTTCTTGTGCGTTGCGGAATGGAACGGAGCCATCAACAACGCAAATTTTCTCGATGATCTCGGAACGCCCATCAACATCGCGCCTTCCGCCTGGCAGATTCAACTGGCCTATCAATTCGCCTGGAACCCTTCGGCCGAAATCATTGGCGAGCAGGGCTCCTATTTCGTGATCGGCTATTCGGAAAGCGACGATCTGGCGGGGGTGACGCGGGTGAGCAATGGCGTCCCAAAGAGAGTCGGGTTTGTTCCGAAGAGTCGATTTCTGGTGGGCGTTGGCGAATGGTTTCTGGACGGCTGTCGACTGTCAATCGAGTATTCACACATCGTGGACTACTCGATCGCCGAAGGCGGAACCGGCAACACGGGGCACGGGGTCTTTGCGCAAATGTCGTACCAATGGTAACGAACCATAGCCAGCGCCAAGTTCGAGTTCGATTCAGTGCGTTTTGGTTTGCAAATGCCGCACGCCTGCATTTTCGACGCTGCGAGTTCACTTCAATTGTGCCCCCGGAACGGGCGAGGAAATTCCGTTCGCTAGCACCGCTAGTTGGACTGCCGCGCGCTGATCGAAATTACAGTTCGGACGGCGCATCGACCGATGAATACTCTAGGCTGTCACCAAAATGAGGGGCAAGCCGATTCACATCGCCCTGACAGCAACGAACCACTTCGGCCGCGCGAGACTGTCGGAAAGATGCCGCTGGGCCGCATTTCGGTAATCCCGCCGATCCACGCCGTGAATCTGTCCAACCGATTGGGTCCTTTTTGGACCTGCAGTTGAAAACCAATTCTAGGTTACGAAGGTCTCCAATCGCCAAGGAGGGCAAAAGGAGACCTGAGATGATGACTCGCCTCGACGTAAAGAAGCGCATGCGCGGGAACTGATCGTGCGCATGCGCGACGCTGAATGCCGGAAAGAATCCGGCGGCATTGCAGACTTCGAAGGTCAGCGAGCCGTCATCTGACAACCGACGCGGCACAAGACACTCACGGAGGAGAACACAGTGCGGCGCGCCTTGCTTCAATCGTTCGGCATCGGCGGCTTGTCTTGCCGAGGGAACAATCGCCGGCGCCGACTTTGCGCCAGCCCCGCTTTGAAATCGTTGCTATTGAGCGCGGTGCTTGCGGCCCTGGGCGTTACGATCGCCGATGCGCAGGAGTTTTACAATCCACAGGAGTTCGGGCGTCTGCCACTCCTGGTTCCACCGCCGCCGCCTCAGTCAGGGGAGTTCGAGCGTCTGCCAAGCGTAGCTCCGCCGCCGCAGTCTCAGTCAGAGGAAACCCGCACCGGAGCTATGGATTCCAAAGCGTCGGCCGCTGCCGCCGCCAATCCCCCCGGAGTCGAAGCGCAGAGTTGGAGTCCCTTCCCGCTGGGTGGTACGTTGGCCGATTTTCTCGCCGAATGTTACGACCCCCCATCGTGCAAGCAGCCGGGAGACATCACGTTTAAACCCGGACTACGGCTTCAGCCTCGCTACATGTACGACAATTTCAACGACGACAACGATTTTTTCATTCGCCGATTTCGCATCAAGAGCAGTGGAAACATTTATGGCATCGCCGACTACGGCGGGGAGCTGAAGGTTGACAGCTCCGAGCGATTTTTTGTAGTCACTCCCCCTGCCATCGTGGAAAACGCCTGGCTCGACTTCACGGTTCTCGAGGATGCCGCCTACCTCAAGGTTGGATTGTACGACGTACCGTTTTCGCGCAATGCACTAACTTCCGATTCCAAGCTCTTGTTCATGGACCGCACGCTGATCTTTGACGCGCTGGCCAGAGTCGGCATGGCGGACAATACGGTCGGTTTGTCGCTGCACGGACGACCTCTGGATGGCAAATTGGAATACGCATTCGGCGTCTTCGACAACATCCAATTCGATCGCGCCGCGCGGAATTCCAACGACATGATGACCGCCGGACGCCTGGGCTGGTATTTCTTGGATCCGGCTGTCGGAGGACCCACTACGGAACTATCCAATGGCTGGGGCGATTACCGGGAATCGAGACTCGGACGGGGGCAACGGCTGGCTCTTGCGGTAAATTTCGCCACTCTGCCGAAGGTCCATCAGGGACCATCCGACTTCAATCTCTATGCCTGGGGCACCGATCTGTTCTTCAACTCAGGTCCTTGGGTCGTTCAGGCGGAATACGATTGGTTCACCGAAAACGGGTTCGCGGGAACTCCTGACCTCATTGCACACGGCTGGTATGTCCAGGCGGGATATATTTTCAACTGCTGCTGGGAGTTAGCCGCCCGTTACCAGAATCTCGATGATCCGATTAATCCAATCGACGCTTCCCGGCGGATTGAATGGACCTCAATCGGTGTGAATTACTACATTCACGAACACAACCTGAAGGTCCAGATGGATTATACCTGGAAGAACGAGCAGGGCATCGAGCTCAACAACAACGTCGCTGAAGTACAAATGCAGTTGGATTTCTGAGGTGAAGAGCATCCCTTTCAGGGAAGTGCCATGCCGGCACTGTCGAAAGGAGCTCCGAGAAGGCGAGGCGGCATCCGCAATGCCTTGCGGGCGCGTGCCCTGCGTGTCGCGGCTCATGGCCTTGGCTATCCGGTTCGATCAGTTGATCCGCGACGGAGTCGTGACAGACCAGGCGGAATTGGCCCGCCTAGGCCACGTGACGCGAGCGAGGCTGACCCAGATCATGAACTTGCTTTGCCTCGCGCCGGACATCCAGGAGCTGCTGTTGTACCTGCCGATGACGGAGCGGGGGCGCAATGCAATTACGGAGAAACAGCTTCGGCCGATCGCGGCAACGCCGAGTTGGAGCAAGCAAAGGCAGGCCTGGCAACGCCACCCGTGCGCGGCCGGCCCCCCGTGAATCTCGCTGCCCATCGGCTCGTCGGTCGGTGCGACGGAAAACGAACTTTGGCTTTCGCTTTGCTATCTCTCGGTTATTCTTGCCGTCGTGATCGGCGCCGCCAGATGAGTGCGGCCAGCGCAATTGTTCCGATGCCGGCCAGCGCGAGGGACGCTGGCTCCGGGACGTCAATCCGGTCGCCCAACGAGAACCTCACGGTGAAGCCCTGCGTGCTGCCGCTCAAGCCAGCAAATGGTCCGCCGGGGTTTCCAACAAAATCAATGCGGTACGAGATGTCGAAGAAGCTGTCGACCTCCCAATTGGGGCCGGACTGCAGCAACGTCGTATGGCCAGGACTGGGCATGCCGAAGTCGGTGCCGGCGACGATCCGCAGCAGGTCGAAATCCGGATCGCCTTGCGGAACACCCCGCTGGCCGAACAGGCGGAACATGTCGGTGTCGAACGATTGGAGCGGCGCATTGAGAGTTCTTGGCGCCGTATGGACTTCAAAGTCGCTGTCGGGACCAGGAAACGAAAGGACGCCGGTCGGGGGGGTCGGCGCCGGGAAGGAAAGCGTGCGGTTGTAGGCTGCGAAGGCGCCGGTGCCTTGCATCTGCCAGGTGAACAGCCCGCCGTCGCCGCCGCCGGATTTCGTGCCGCCGAGCGACCCACCGGGCGCTTCAATGTAGACGACCGGCGTTTCCAACACGGCGGCGATGTCGATGGTCGACCCGACCGGCAGGCCGGCGATGATTTGCATCGGCGTCTGGCCCGTGTAGTCGGCGAGGATCGGCACATTGGCCGTGCCAAAACCGTTGTCAGGGACGAACACTGGGGCCGCCGCGGCCGGCGCGCTGAGAAACGCCGCACAACAAAAGAACAGGGCGGCTACTCCAAAATGGGTCGCGACACGTGTGATGGAATTCATTTAGAGGCTCCTTTGGATTGCCTGACTAGGGACGTGAAACAGCGTGTGACAGGAGGCACGTTTCCCACGATTCCCTCCGCCTTTTTGTGATACGCGGTGGGTGTAGGATTGCCAACGGTATTTTCGGTACGAAGTGGGAAAATCGGTTCGCAAGTGCTGGCGCTCCAAATGCCTACGGTCGTATGCGGATGCAACCGACATTTCCCACATAGGTTGAGCTCGAAGACGACTCAGGCTCGGAAAGTCGCCCAATCTAACAAGCTGCGCCACCCGCACCTAGCTAGGCGTGGTTGCCCTGGTGTGGAGCGAGCCGTCGGCCGCGCCAGTAGCTGGCGACTTCCCATTGCTCGCCCCAGCGCGCCCAAGTTGTTCGAGCTAGATTAGCAGTTTGAACCTTCTTCGCGCCGGCGCCCTAGCGCCGCCAGCAGCGCCCCCAGCGCCAACAGCACGATCGCGCTCGGTTCGGGAACGATCGTCAGGTGCGACGGGCCCTGCGACGGTATCCACGACTCGCCACCGTCGAGGCTGAGTTCGGTGAAGACGTCGAAAAACGAGTCGATATGGTATTGCCCGCTCGGCAAGGTTTCCACGCTGTA
>CAZUPX010000162.1:0-10130 GCA_964622155.1 uncultured Planctomycetaceae bacterium
CAGAGCTGCGAGAACCTCGCTCCTGGGCTGCGCCGATTTCCGATCGGCAACTATGTCATCTTCTACCGTTTGACCGACCGCGTAGAGATCGCTCGTATCCTGCACGGCGCCCGAGACATCGAGGCTCTCTTTCGCGGCTGACCCTACTTCTTCCCCTTCGGCGTCAGCACCAATCGCACGCGGGTGCCTAGCGGCGGGATGCGCTCCGTGTAGGCTTGGAATAAGAGGGCGTCGTTCGATTGGCTGCTTTCGACCGGTACGTCGAGCATGGCGCTGGGGAAGTTGGAGATGCAGATCAGGTCGCCGCTCTCGGCCATGTAGTGCTTGGGGCCGCCGGGATCGGCTTGCCAGAATCCACTGCCGCCAAACACCCAATTAAGCTCCATCGCTTTGCCGGTCTTGACGTTTTTGATCCAATCCTGGGCCCGGTCGCGATGGATCGTGCCTTTGCTGTCGGTCCACACGACCGTCACGTCGACCTCGGTGCCCGTGGCCGGCGTGTATGTGGGCTGAAATTGGGCCGGCGTGCCGGCCTCGGCCCCCACGGCCAGCAAGGCAGCGTGCAGGGCGAAGGCTTTGCTGTCGACGGCCACGATCGATTCGTGCTCCTTGGTGCCTCGCGGGCAGGCGAACATCTCCAATTGCCCGTCGCGCAGCACGACGCTGCCGTCGACCACCACCCGCTTGTTCTTCTTGTCAATCCACACGTCATAGTCGGGCATCAACCGGGTCATGCCCGGCGGGTCCTTGGTCAGGGGGCGCTTAGCCACCGGAATCGGCGCAGCCTCCTGCGCGGCAACCCACATCGCCCCCAGGCACGCGATCAACCAGGTAGCGACGGTACAAGCCGCGGCGCGGCGCGGCCTTTGCAAGTGCATGATGTCAGGCTCGCATGCTGATGGGGAAAAATGGCCAATAGGGCAAGATCAACTGGCCCCACGCTGTTAAGATACTCGCTTATCAATTATCAGTCCAACCAACCGGAACACCGCTTGCCGCACCCATGCAGTCCGTGGACTGTACTGAGTCGGCGAGAAAAAGATACCGATATGGCTACGATCAGCACGCCACGGCAGCGGCGGCCCACGGCCATCGAGCGCGCCGTTGTCGGTCCCGGCGGCCCTTGGCACGCGACCGTCCCGCGCCGCATTCGCTCGCGGTATCAATCGCTCGGTGATGCTCAAAGCTGGACTGCCTGGCAAAGGCATCTCGCCGAGCGACGGCTCTCTCTGCTGGCAAAACTGTTGCCCAGCCGCCGCTGCACACTCCTGTGGCATCTACCCGCGGAACTCCAAGGCACTGCGGCGGTCGCGCTGGTGACAAAGTTGGCAAAGTTAATGAAGCCCGGGAAGAGAATGAGCTTTGACGCCGAGCGCGAAACCGAATGCTGGATTTCAAGGCTCGACGCGCCAGCCGGCGATCTCGAATTCAACTTCGAAAGCCTTGCCTGGAGCGGCGCGCTGGCCAGCTTGGCGCCGCGATTTAGCGAGCCGCTGTGGTGGAAGCTGTTCAACACGCTGGTGGACCTTGCCAGCCGAGGCCTCACGACGTACGGGCCGCCGCTGCTGGGTCAGGTGCTCCACGGTGAGCTGGCGTTGACGCTGGCCTATTCATTTCCAGAATTGGAAGCCTGCCGCGCGCTTGCTCGACCGGCCGGCCACACAGTCTCGCTCGCCTTGTCGGAGCTGTTGGACGGCGAGGGCTTGATCCATGCAGACCACCGAGCCTGGCTGCGGCCGCTGTTGGCTGCCTGGACCCGGTGCCGCGCGCTGGGTAATCATCTGTCCGAATCGTGGTGCGACGAGTCGACCGCTCGACAATACCCGCTCTTGGTGCAGCACGCGCTGCGCTGGTCGCGAACCGACGGGCGACAAGTATTCACTTCCAAAGACTCCGCGACCTGGGACCCTGATCTGCTCAAGCACACGATCCGGTTGGCAGGCGATAAGACGACGCGACAAATCGCGCGGCTGACAACCGTGGGCACGCGTTCCCAGCGTTTGCGCCGTGCTAAGGACATGCCTCCCCCGGCCAATGAGAGCGAATGGGCCGCGACGGCCGTGTTGCGACCCGACTGGCTGCGCGCGGCGCCGCGGTTGTCCGTCGCCTATTCCGGCCCTCAGGTCGAGATCGAGCTGGCGATCGGTAAGGACTGTCTTTGGAGCGGCAATTGGACGATTGAAGTCAAGCGCAACGGCCAGCCGCTCGAGCCCGTTGGCCAATGGTCCCAAGTCTGCTGGGAGTCCGACCACGATGTGGACTACCTGGAACTTGAAATGCGACTCCACGGAGATGTAATCGTCGAGCGGCACGTTCTGCTGGGGCGCAACGATCCGTTTTTGTTTCTGGCGGACACCGTTCTCAGCAGCCAGCCGGCGAGACTTGAATATCGTAGCGTGCTGCCGCTGGCCGGATTGTCGACATTCCAGCCTGAGTCGGAAACTCGCGAGGGTGTGCTTGTCGTAGGCGGCAGGCGGAAAGCCCGAGTGCTTCCGCTGGCACTGCCCGAATGGCGCGCGAGCCCTGGGCGTGGTAGCTTCGAGGTGACCGGCGAGAGTTTGGAACTGCGGCAGAGTGCCGACGGCCGGCGGCTTTTCGCGCCCTTGTTTATCGACCTTGACGCTCGCCGCAGCGGACGCGACGTTACATGGCGGCAGTTGACCGTGGCCGAAGACCGTCGCATCGTCCCCTCCGAGACGGCGGTCGGCTATCGGGTGCAGTGCGGCAAGTCGCAGTGGCTTGTATATCGCTCGCTGGGGCGGCCGGCCGTTCGTAGCGTACTGGGCACCAACTTGATGCACGAGTTCATGGTGGCCGATTTCAAGCGCGACGGCAGCGTTCATCGGCTCCTGGAGATCGAGAGTGCATGAGCGCCAGCGACGTGCGCCACCGCATTGCCGAGAACGTGGCCGTGGTTCGCGAGCGGATTGCCAAAGCCGCCGCCCAAAGTGGCCGTTCGGCCGACGCGGTCACACTGGTAGCTGTCACCAAGTATGTTCCGGTCGACGTTGCCTCCGCGCTCGTCGAAGCCGGTTGCCTTAACCTCGGCGAAAGCCGTCCGCAAGAGTTGTGGTCGAAGGCCGAGGCATTGGGTGCCTGCGGCATGTCGACTCCGACTCCCTCTCCCTTGATGGGAGAGGGTCGGGGTGAGGGTGAAGGCGCCAAGATACGTAACCGCAGCGCACCCCCCTCACCCGGCCCCGGCGCGCCGGGGCCACCCTCTCCCACAAGTGGAGAGGGAAGAATAATACGCTGGCACCTGATCGGCCATTTGCAGCGCAACAAAATTCGTCGCACGCTGCCGCTGTTGCAATTACTGCACTCGGTCGACAGTCAACGACTGCTGGCGGCCCTGAACGACGAAGCCGCCCAACTCGGGCTGCAGGTCGCGGCGCTGGTTGAGCTGAACATCTCGGACGACGCCGCAAAGACCGGATTGCCGCCGGTCAACTTGGAGCCGCTGTTGCAAACAGCCGTTACACTTTCGCACGTCTCGATCCGCGGCCTGATGGGCATGGCGAGTCTGGAGGGCGGCCAGGCCGCAGCCCAGCGCGACTTCGCGCGGTTGCGGCAACTGCGAGATCAAGCCGCCCAAAACCTCCCGTCCAACGTGTCACTGACGGAGCTCTCGATGGGCATGAGCGAGGATTTCGAGGTGGCGATCGCCGAGGGGGCGACAATCGTCCGCGTCGGCTCGGCACTGGTCGAAGGAATCATCGAGGTGAAATGATTGAGCTTGAAGTTCATGCCGACGGCGTCGCCCTTTCCGTTCGCGCACGAGCGGGAGCCCGCCGCAATGGGGTCACCGGCGAGCACGCCGGCAGTCTTCAGGTCTCAGTGACTCAGGCGCCCGAAAAAGGCAAAGCGAACAAGGCGATCATCGCCGTGCTGGCCGAAGCACTTTCGATCCGCAAGAGTCAGATCGAGTTGATCGCCGGTGAGACCTCGCCGCAGAAGCGGTTCCTGGTGCGCGGAATGGTAGCGGCCGATCTCGTCGCGCGTATCGACCGCGCATTGCCAAAGTCATAAGTCCGGAACACTTCGTCACAGCGAGTCGGTGGTTGAGTGCGAGAATTGACATTGCCCAAAATCGTTGAAATACTGGGGCCATTCACGCCGCCCAAGACTTACTGGGGGCAGCCAAACTTTGCCGAAATGTTGGAGGGCGCCAATCATGACCGCCACACCGCAACTTCGGTTTTCGTGCCCGCAATGTGGAGCGCACATTAGCGTTAGCAGTGAGCACGCCGGCAAACGGGGAAAATGTGCTCGGTGTGGAATGAAGATGCGCATTCCGGCCCCGCAAAGCCTCGAGACGATTCCAGAATCTCACAAACAATCCGTCTCTGTGGATGTTGACGCACAGAAGATTCAAGAAGGCGTCGCCAGCTTACTGCACGAGCAGGCTAGTCTGGCCCTTCAGTGCCAACAAGCTCGCGCAACTCTTGACGGTCTCACGAAGGAAGTCGCACTGCTAGAAGAGAACCTCGAGGATATTTCGTACGGACTCTATCGACCGCACTTCACCTACGACGCGTCCGAAGCATACAAGGCCGCGATAAGTGCAGTGCGTGAAAAACAGAAGTTAATGGTCCGTGCCGGCGAGGCGGCTACCTGCGCAACGCAATGGACGGTCGGAGAAAGTAGACGCGAAGGCGAGAAAATGACAAAGCAGTATCAAAAACTCTTACTTCGCGCGTTCAACGGGGAAGGCGAGGCAGCGATCGCCAACGTATCGTGGAACAATTACCGAATCATGGGTGAACGAATCCGGAAAGCACAGGAAGCGATAAACGCAATGGGTTCGGTGATGCAAATGACGATCAGTGACGGGTATCGCGACCTGAAGCTGGAAGAATTGAGATTGGTATTCGAGCGAGCCGAGAAGAAACAGCAGGAACTTGACGAGCAGCGACGACTTCGAGCAAAGGCCCGCGACGAGGAACAGGCCCAGCGAGAATTTGCCAGGGAAACCGACAGGGCCGAGAAGGAGCGTTCTCAATATGAGATTGCCCTTGTAAATGCTCGGCAAGCGGCGGAGGCCGCAGCGGAGGACAAACGACATGAGCTACAGGAGCGAATCGCGGAACTTGAATGCCGCCTTAAGGAGGCTGAAGCCAATAAGGAACGCGCGATCGCCCAAGCGCAACTAACAAAATCAGGGCATGTCTATATCATTTCGAACATTGGCTCATTCGGAGAGAAGGTGTACAAGATTGGCATGACTAGGCGTCTGGATCCGAGTGAGCGCATCAGAGAGCTAGGCGACGCATCGGTCCCATTCGGGTTTGACGTGCATGCAGTCATTTACTCAGAGGATGCGCCCGGCCTTGAGGGTGCATTCCATGATCGATTCGAAGCGTCTCGAATCAATCGGTCGAACAACCGCAAGGAGTTCTTTCGCGTCGGTTTGGAAGAGATCGAAGCGTTTGTCTGCGAGCGTGGATTGAAAGTGGACTTTGCCCGCCTCGCCGAAGCAAAAGAGTATCGACTAACTTTGGCAGGCGCTGCAAGTACTGAATCCGAAGCAGACGACGCCGATGAGATGTTGCTTGAGACGCTGCACTACGGCTAAGGATCATCTTCGGCAACTGCCCGCTCATTCCGACGTCTGTCGCGGCATTCACGCATTGCTCGTTGGTGGGTCGACGTTCGTCGAGGCGCCCAGGTGGCTCAAGCGCGGCAGGACGCGCGGTGTACCGGCCCTGCATGCGGCGTACGCATCGCGGAAGTGCCAAGTCGCGTTCGCTTCTCGCGCTGCACGCGCACGGCGTGCAGATTGAAGACAGCCGCGCACCGCGGAAGCTATGTTCGACGCCTTCGGCTGGGCCTTTTCTTGCGGAAATGGAACAGGCGTTCGAGGCGACGTTCCAGCGTGGCCACGGTCTGCTTGAAGCCGTCCGTGCTTCTAATTTGATTCGCCAGCTTCTTCAACCGCGAAACTTCGTGGACGAAAAACGCGTGCGCCTTCTGTCTAATGGCCAACGTGCTTCCCGCCACGGCCGACTTGCGAATCTTCCCACGATTGCCTTTGCACCCGCGGGCGGCCTTGAGAGCTGCGCGAACCTGTGAGCACGAGACCGTGATTCCTTTGGCGGCCAGTTCGTCGACAATGTCCTCTGGCCCAGCCTTTCGGCCTAGCCTCTTGGCCATGCCTCGGATCATTTGCGCCTTGCTCGTTACATTTCGCCGTCCATGAGAAGCAGGCCGCTTCCCGGCGTTGCGTTTCTTTTTCGACGAAGTTTTCGTTGCGGTCGCTGGCATCGAATCGCCTCTCACAAGGGAAAATACGGGCCACCAGCTTTAACATACGTCAAGGATTGCGGATCTCTCGACCGAGAATTCTCAACGTAGCGGCTGTAATTGTTGCCCGCGGCCCATGCGATACGACTGACAAAAACCTCCTCGATGGCAACGTGTCGCTACTCCTCGAACCGAATCTCAAGAATCTCGAAGCTCATCGTGCCCTTGGGAACGGTGATTTCGACCTTGTCGCCGATCTTCTTGCCTATCAGCCCCTGGGCCAACGGGCTCGTGACCAGGATCTTGCCGGCGTCGTAGTCCTCTTCGCCTGCTCCCACAAGGACAAAGATTTCGTCGTCACCGAAGTCCAAGTCTTTGACCACCACGGTGGCTCCGAACACGACTTCGTCCTTGGGAAGCTTGGAGGGATCGACCAGGGACGCCCGAGAGAGCTTGTCGCGCAAGAGGTTGATCTTGGCTTGCAGCAGACCCTGCGATTCGCGGGCGCCGTGATACTCGGCGTTTTCGCTCAAGTCCCCCTCGCTACGTGCGTTGGCCACGCGGGACATGATGGCCGGCATCTCCACGTGCTCCAACTGGTCCAATTCGGCTTTGATTTTGCCGTAGCCGTTGCGGGTCATTGGAATCATTTCGGACATGGTCTGGGTTCTCGACAGTCTAGGCTCTCGACCAGGCGAAAAAAAAATCGCGGCCTCGCGCACGCTGGAGACCGCTGGGCGCCATTTTAACAAGGGTCTGGGGCCGGGGGCTAGGGACTTCCAGTAGGGGTCCGGGGCCAGGGTTAGGGACCAGGAGAAAGAGTGCAAGTGATCGGTGGTCGGCAATCCGTGGTCAGTGACAACAGGCTCCGGGTGCCACGGCTGGCTTTGTCCAGCGGTGCCGGCTCTCCCTGAAGTGCCAAGGCGACTGACAACAACGAAGCGAGTGTATTAGCTTGCCGTCAATTCTCTAATGCTTCGTCTGCTCCGTCCCCTAAGCCCAAACCCCCGGCCCCTGGTCCCTACTTCTAACCCCTCTTTCCCGCCGCCCGGTCCTCGGGAAAGTAAATCAAACGGCCGCAATTGCGGCAGACGATTCCCAGCGACATGCTCAACTCGGCCAGGTTGTTGGGGGTCAAGCGCTGGAAGCAGCCGCCGCAGCAATCGCCTTGCACTTCGGCCATCGCGTCGTCCTGTTTGGAATTCACGAGTCGCTGGTAGCCGTCGCGAAAGTCGCCGGGGATTGCGGCCTCGGCCTTGACCAACTCGGCGTCGAGCCGCTTGATGTCGGCGTCCAACAAGCCCGCCTGGTCGCGCAGCGTCTGCTGGGCCTTTGCCAGTTCCTCCTTGGTCTGGTTGATTTTCTGTTGCTGCTCGGCGATTTGGCCAGCCAGCTCATCGATTTTCTCCATGACCTCCAGGATTTCGTCGGCCAGCACGCTGCCAGCCATCTGGTCGGCAGCGATCTGATCTTTGAGCGCCTGGTATTCGCGATTGCTGGCCGCGGCGTTGAGCTTGACCTTCAGGCTTTCGATCTTTTCTTCGCCGCTCTTGAGCAACAACTGCTTCTGGTCGCTGCGAACGCGTGCCGCCTTGTGGTCTCCTTGCAGCTTGCTCAGCTCCTCACCCAGCCGCGCCAGGTTGGCCTCGCGGGCTTTGATTTGTTTGGGGCCCCGCTCCTTACGCTCGCGAAGGTCGGAAAGCTGTTTGTGAATGCGGTGCAGTTCACGTACGGCAGTAGCAGGGACGCTCATGAACTCGCTCGCTCTCTCGCACGTCGGCGCGTCGCGGCTCAACTCCGCCCGCGGACAGACACTGGCCTCAATCGGGCGCACCGACGAATCGTTGATTAACTTAGAATGAGTGCAACGCTGCTGTATTGTAGCAGGCGCGGGAATAAAAAAGCCGCTGGTCTTGCGACCAGCGGCGCCATAGCTCGACGTCACGGGGGAGGTCACACGGCCACCCCGCCCAAAAAACCCTCCAACTGCTGGCTGCGCACCGGGTGCTGCAGCTTGCGAACCGCTTTGGCTTCGATCTGCCGCACGCGTTCGCGCGTGACCTTGAAAATGCGACCCACCTCTTCCAAAGTGTAAGTGTAGCCGTCGCCCAGACCGTAGCGCAGGCGGATGATTTCCCGCTCGCGATACGTGAGCGTCTTGAGCAATCCGTCGATCTTGTCGCGGAGCATCGCATGAGTGGCCGTGGTCAAAGGACTCTCGGTCCCTTCGTCCTGCAGAAATTCGCCGAAACTACAGTCTTCACTTTCGCCCACCGGTCGATCCAGGCTAACCGGATGCCGCCCGATGTTCAACACCCTGCGGGTTTCTTCGATGCTGATATCGGCGGCGCGAGCCGTTTCCTCGGTTGTCGGCTCCCGTCCCAACTCTTGCAAGAGCTGTTTGGACACGTTGCGCAGTCGCGACAGCACGTCGATCATGTGCACCGGAATTCGAATGGTGCGCGCTTGATCGGCGATCGCGCGAGTAATGGCCTGGCGAATCCACCAGGTGGCGTACGTGGAAAACTTGTATCCGCGGCGGTACTCGAACTTATCGACCGCACGCATCAGGCCCGTGTTTCCTTCCTGAATCAAATCCAGAAAGCCCAGACCTCGGTTGCGATACTTTTTGGCAATCGAGACCACGAGCCGCAGGTTGCCGCTCGAAAGCTGGCGCTTCACCTGCTCGTAGTCGTAGTATTGCCGCTCGATCGTGGCGCATCGTTTTCGCAAGCTGGATGGACTTTCGAGCGTGACCAGCATCAGGTCGCGCAGCTCGCGGCGCAAGTTGGCCCGTTCGTCCTTGGCCAACGAATCATCCTTCAAGCTGGCGAGCTTGTTGCGCAGCGCGTCCATCCGGCGAGACATTTCGCGGAGCTGCCGGACCAGGGGCTGCACGCGGCGGGTCCGCAGACTCAGTTCCTCGACCAAGGTCAGGTTTTTGCGGCGCCGGCGAGTAAATCGTTTGCGCGCCGCCGCAGCCTCGTCGCTCGTCGTGCTGCGGCTGATCAACTTCTTGAAGTCGTCGCGATTACATGCCAGCAGATATTCCAGCGTCCGCAGGTTGTGCGGCATGCGGGCCATGATCTGCTCTTTGGTCAATCGCTCGGTCAGCGAAACCTTGATCGTGCGGTCGAAGGGCAGGGTGCCCTTGTGCACCTCGGTGAGCGTGCGGATCGTGGCCTGCATCGTATAATTGCAACCCAGCACGGTGCGGCGAAACCGCTTGCGCGTGACTTCGATCTTCTTGGCCAGCGCAATTTCCTCGGCGCGAGAAAGCAGCGGAATTGTCGCCATCTGCGTCAAGTACATCCGCACGGGGTCGTCGCTGAGCTTGGGCAGTTCTTTGGCCGGCAGCGGCGTGCAGCCGCATTCGGCTTGTTGGCGAGCGGCGGCCTCAGCCAAGGCTGCCGCGGGGGAACTAGCCTGCTCGCCCGGCGGCTCGTTGACCAGTTCGATGCCCATTTCGTCCAGGGCGATCAGAAGGCTGTCGAGCTTTTCGGGGTTAACGGCTTCGTCGGGCAAGTAGTCGTTGACCTGATCGTAGGTCAGATATCCTTGGGTCTTGCCCCGGGCGACCAGTTCGTCCAAATCCTTGTTAGAATGGTCCACCTGTCCAATCCTCCCGGGCACTGCGGGTGCCCCTTTGCGTGAGAAGGATCGGCACGCGTCGCGCCCGAGCTTCATGCTCGCGCCACGAGTGTCGATCGACCGGCCGAAAGCATCCTACCCATCCGTGAGTTCGGAAATGCCCTGCCGGGCTCTTGCTTCTTGCTCTTGTTGCCGGGCGCGCTGGAGTTGTTCGAGCTCCAACAGCACGGCCAGCTCGTCCTCCCTGGGTACCTGCCCCTGTTTCAAGGCCGCCGCGCGGCCGCGCACCAGGTCTT
>CAZUPX010000163.1:0-6312 GCA_964622155.1 uncultured Planctomycetaceae bacterium
CTCAAAGGCAGCGGCATGCGTTGGGGCGAAGACGGCTCGGACGCCGTCTGCCACCTCCGCGCCTTGTACCTCAGCCAGCCCGGCCAGTGGGAATCCTTCTGGAAAAATTACCCAAACTAACCACAAACGTGACGCTCACACCAGGGTGGGCTCGTTGCTGTCGTCACCCTGCCGTCTGTAGCCGCGGTCTGTCCCCCATAGCCGGGGTTTGTGATCCTGGTGTAGCAATACGTGCTCCGGCCTCGCTGAGGTCGGCTACAGAAGAAAATCCACATCCACTCTAGCCGAACAGGGCCTCGATCGGCTCGCCGGTCGCCAGCCGGTAAGGGCGGCCGCTGGCATCGTACAGCTCCGCCGCCGGATCGAGCCCGAACCGCCAGAAGATGGTGGCTGCCAGGTCGCCCGGGGTCACCGGGTGCAAGTCGGGGTAGGCCCCGATCTTGTCGCTGGAGCCGTACAGAGTACCCCCGCGAATCCCGCCGCCGGCCATGACCACGCTGTAGCAATTGGGCCAGTGGTCGCGGCCGGCCTGTGCGTTGATCTTGGGCGTGCGGCCGAACTCGCCCAGCATGATCACCAAGGTGGTGTCCAGCAGGCCGCGCGTTTCCAGGTCCTCGACCAGCGCCGAAAAGGCCATGTCGCACGGCGGCAGCAACTGGTCTTTCAGCCGGCCAAAGTTGTTGACGTGCGTGTCCCAGTTGTCGAGCCCGTTGGTGACTTTGTCGTACACGCTGACAAACCGCACGCCCGCCTCGACCAGCCGCCGGGCCAATAGCGCACTCTGACCATGGACGTTGCGGCCGTATCGCTCGCGGGTTTTGGCGTCTTCCTGGTTGATGTCAAAACTCTTGCGCACGGCGTCGGATCGCAACAGGTTGAAGGCTCGCTCGTAGAACGCGCCCATGCTCCCCTGCCCGACGGATCGCGGCTCGGTCATCTGTGCGTTCACCCGGTCCAATAGCGCGTGGCGATTCTCCAGCTCGGCCAGCGTTACGCCGGCGGGCAGCTCGATCTCGCTGACGCGAAACTCCGGCGAGTTGGGGTCTCGATTGACTTGCAACGGCTCGTAGGCCGCTCCCAAAAATCCGGCGGTCTGACCGGGCAGCTTCACCACGTTGTACATCACGTGCGGCAGTGCCACGTGGGAGGGCACGTGCGCCGGCGCGGCGCCTTTCGACAGGTAACTCAGCGCCGAGCCGTAGCAAGGGAAGTCGGTCGTGGGGTCGTTGGACAATAGCTCGAGGTCGCCCCGCAGCGGCGTGCGGCCGCATAGGGCCTCGACGGCGGCCGCATTGTGATTGGTCATCCTGTGATGGGCGCTACGAATCACGGCCACGCGATCCATGATCTTTGCGCACCGCGGCAGGTGTTCTGAAATCCGCACGCCCGGCACGCTGGTAGCGATGCTGGCGAACTCGCCGCGGATCTCAGCCGGCGCGTGCGGCTTCATGTCCCACGTGTCGTGATGGCTCGGCCCGCCGTAATAGAACATCAAGACACACGACTTGATCGGGCTCTTTGCCGCTCGACCCGCCGCCGTGCCGGCACCCAATGCTTCGGCGTGCAGCAACTGTGCCAGGTTCATTCCCAAAAACCCCAGCCCACCCGCGCAAAGCAACTGCCGGCGGTTGAGGTGGCTATAGGTAAGCGTCGACGGCAAATCGCGATCAGCCATTTTCGTCGTCCGTTGTGCCTCAAGGCGGGAAAAGTGCGGCACCAGCACGCGGGGTTTTCAGGCTATTAGCCTAACGGATGGCAAGGCCGATGGCAAATCTGGAGTTATCTGGAGTTAGATGGGTAGTGGGTCAGTCTAGTCCGATTTCAGCCTGACCCCCTGCCGGTTTTCTCCACCAACCTCGGTGGCTAAAATGTCCACGAGGTGAGCACATGATAAAGCGCTGCTGCCAATGGTTGTCCGTTGTGCTGTTGCTCTCGTTCGTGAGCCAGGCTGTCGGCGGTCAGCCGGCATCGAACGCCGCACCCGACCCGCGCAACGTCAAAAACGGCTTCGTCATTCCCGACGAAGGCTACTGCGATCAGCCGTACGTCGTTGTGACGCGCAGTGGAAAATGGCTGTGCGTGCTTACGACCGGTGCGGGCAAGGAAGGCGACGTTGGCCAGCACGTCGTCTCGACCGTCTCGACGGACAAGGGGCGCAACTGGTCGAAGCCAATCGACATCGAGCCGGCCGACGGACCCGAGGCCTCCTGGGTCGTCCCGCTTGCGACACCCGGTGGGCGCGTGTATGCGTTCTACGACTACAACGGCGATCGCGTGAACATGCTGCGCGGCAAAAAGGCCCGTGCCGACATGCTGGGCTGGTACTGCTACCGCTATACAGACGACGAAGGGGCGAGCTGGTCGAAGGACCGTTATCGGCTGCCCATGCGGTTGACGGCGTGCGATCGTGCCAACGACTGGCAGGGCAAGGTTCAGATCTTCTGGGGCATCAGCAAACCGATCACGGTGGGCGACTCGGGGATGTTCGCCTTCACCAAGCTCGGCAAACATCTGCTGGACAACGGCGAGGGCTGGTTCTACCGATCGGACAACATCCTGACCGAGGCCGATCCGGCGAAGCTCCACTGGGAGCTGTTGCCCGAGGGGGACCACGGCGTGCGAAACGATCGCTTCGGCTCCGTGCAAGAGGAACACAACATCGTCGGTCTCGGGGGCGACGACCTGTATTGCATCTATCGCACGACCACGGGCAACCCTTGCGAGTCGTACAGCCGCGACGGCGGCAAGAGCTGGACCACGCCCGACGTCGCCACGTACACGCCCGGGGGACGGCCGATCAAACATTGTCGTGCCTGCCCCAAATTGTGGTGGACGGCCAACGGCAAGTACCTGCTGTGGTTTCACAACCACGGCGGCCGCGACTTCAAGGGGCGCAACCCGGCATGGATCTGTGGCGGCGAGGCGCGCGAGGGGCACGTCTACTGGTCCCAGCCGGAAATCCTGTTGTACGACGACGATCCGGACGTGCGGATGAGCTATCCCGACCTTATCGAGCAGGACGGCCACTATTGGGTCACCGAGACGCAGAAGACGATTGCCCGCGCTCACTCGATCGATACAACGCTTTTGGAGGGACTGTGGCGGCAGGTCGATCCCGGCGCTCCGCCGCGTGCCGTCGCGAACAGCGACGTCGCCCTGGCACTGAACGCCGATCAACTTCGTGCCGGCCAGGTGCCAATGCCGCAACTGTCGAAATTGAGCCCTGGCCAAGGTTTTTCGGTCGAGATGCGCGTGCGGCTTGGCGACGCGCCCCAGACCGGAACGATGCTGGACGCCACCGACTCCCCGACGCGCGGGCTAAGGATCGCCATCGAGAGCGAAGGCCAGCTCGGCATCGAGCTGGGCGATGGCCAGGTGCAAGCTCGATGGTCGAGCGACAAGGGCCTGCTGACGGCCGGGCGCGAACACCACGTCGTCGTCACCGTCGATGGCGGCCCAAAGACGATTACCTTCATCGTCGACGGCCACGTGTGCGACGGCGGAGCCCAGCGTGATCAAGGCTGGGGACGCTTCGATCCGGCGATCACCGATGTGAACGCCAAGGGGCCGCTGACCCTCTCGCGCGTCGGGGACATGGAATTGACGGGCCTGCAGATATACAGCCGACCGCTACGCA
Organism: uncultured Planctomycetaceae bacterium; assembly: GCA_964622155.1. Taxonomy (GTDB): domain Bacteria; phylum Planctomycetota; class Planctomycetia; order Pirellulales; family PALSA-1355; genus CAZUPX01. The sequence continues at coordinate 3,638 of CAZUPX010000163.1, forward strand.
ATTCCGAAGCCATCGATAACTTTCGGTTATCGCGCGACTAACCGCAGTCGTTTAGACGCTAAATTGGTCCTACGCGAGAGTGCGGCGCAGTGAGACCGCATGTCATGCCGCTTTACGCTCGACCTCCTGGGGCGCGGCGTCTGGCGCCGGTTGCGGCAACACGCGGACCTCCAGCGGCCGAGCCGCGTCAAACTGCAGGTCGCGTCGCGGAGTCGCAAAGGCCAGCCCCGCGGTGCGAAAGTACTCGTCGATCATGAACCGCAGATCGCTTTCGATCTTCCCACGCTCGCCCAGCAACTTGATGTCGATCGAGAACGACAGTTGGAAGCCCAGCGCGGTGGCACTGATGTCGGTAAACGACACAGACGGCTCGGGCTTTTTCAGCACGAGTCCGTGCTCGTCGGCGGCCCGCTTCAGCCACCGCACGACATCTCGAGCCGGCGAGCCGTGAGCCGCCTCGACCCGCACCGTGCAGCGAATCGTCGATTTGCCGAGCGTCCAATTGACGACGTTGCTCTCCAGGAACGAGCTGTTGGGAATTATGATTTCGGCGTTGGTACCGGTGCGGACCCGAGTGCTGCGGGTGCCGATGCTCACTACCGTTCCTTGCAGCGGGCCGATCTCGATCAGGTCGCCGACGCGCACCGGCTGCTCCACCAGCAGGATCACGCCGCTGATGAAATTGTTGAGAATCTTTTGACTGCCGAAACCGACGCCGATGGCCACGGCCCCGCCCATGAACGTGAAAACGGTGAGCGGCACGTGCATCCGATAAAGCGCCACCAGGGCCCAGGCCAGCACCAACACATAGAACGATAGCGATTCGAACGCCACCGCGGCTCCACCGTGAATGTGCAACCGCGTGAACACGCCACGGGCAAAAGTAGACGTGAACCAGCGCGACAGAAAGATGCCCAGAACCACAAGCCCGATACAGCCCACAATTTTACCGACGGTAACTGGCTGATCGTCGAAGCTGGTGAGCTCTGTATTCCACACCTCCGCAGTCACCTGGCTGCCGGCGGCCAGTGTGTCCCACAAAGACTTGCTCTGAAGCCTGTCCTTGATTTCGTCGCTGAGTTTGTGAAACACATTGTCGTGAGCATCCAGGTTGACCAGGTGCGTGCCTTGGGCATCGACCAGATCGCTGTAGAGTTCTTGCTGCCTTGAGATCCACCGCGACGCCTCCGAATCCTGCTCATCGGCCGACTCCAAACGCTCCTCCAAATCGGCCAGCTCCTTTCGACTTTCGCTGACCAATCGCTCCGAAAACCGCCGCTCGAATCCGACCTGTTCGATAGCGCGCGCGGTGTCGCGAGACCAGGTCGCCAACTCAGGGCGTTGAAAATTCCCGGTGGCCAATGCAAAGCGGCATCGCCATGCGTGTCTTAGCGGTCCGAGCAGCTCGAGTTGCTTGCGCGCCGCCGCGATTCGCTTGGTCTGGCAGGAGCGCGCCAGCCGGGTGGCTTTCTCTTCCTCGATCAGCGTGGCACCTGGCTTGGGCGTAGTGGCCAGCTTATGCCGCGCCGCAGACCACTGTTGCTCCAGCCCTTGCAACGTGCATTCGGCGTCCTCGATCTCCTGCTTCAGGTCGGCCTCTTGCTTGTCGACGTCCACCAACTGGCTGTCCAGGTCCGCCTTGGAAAAGACGGTGTCTTTCTCCACAACCGCCAGCGTCTCCTCGAGCAACGTAATACGAACCTGTTGTATCTGCTGCGCTCGTTTGACATTTTCAAGCTCGGCGCGCCGCACGGCCAGCGACTGCTCCGCGACGTTAGCTTCCAGCTCCGCCAACCTCAGATCGACGGCCGCTAGAGCTGCCTCGTCCTCGCCCTCGGCGTGCTCGGCCGCTTCCTTGAGCCGCCTGCGCTCGGCCTGTTGCTGATCGTTCGTTTCCTTGGCGCTTTGCAACTCCTCGGTGGCCGCGTCGATGGCCTCCGTCATCGCCTCGGCCCGGCTCTCGGCGGTGTCCAGCTTGTCGCGCAACGAATCCAACAGCAAGAAAGAATAGGGGTGGTCTTCGGCGGGTCCCGTGCGACGCAGATTCGACAGTTCCTCGTCCAACTCGACCGCCGTCGCCTCTTGTTCCTGCCTGTTCTCCTCGGCACTCTGACGCTGCGCGTACAACGTGTCGAGTTGCTTGAGCAGATCGACCTCGCGCTGCAGCCGGTCGGTTTTGTCAGCCCGATTCCTGTCGCTCGGCTTGATCGAATCGAGCGTCCGCTCGGCAACCAATACGCGCTGGGCCACTTCCTTCCGTCGGGTGCCCAGATCATCCGCCGATTTGGCCGCCGAAGCTGAGGGCGCTGTGTCCGGTGTTGCAACGGCGTCCTGAGCACAAAGTCGCGACGCGCTCAGGCCCGCCACAATCAGCAATGAGCCCAACAACCAGCGGACGACGTGGTTCATAGAGGTCCCCTTGCGAGGTCTAAGTCCAACAGGAATGGATTGAGAGCGGGCGTTCCTCTCAGTGCGAGGGCCGCCATGGGAGGGCGAGATATTAGGAAAGCTGTCGAACCTGGTCAACGGCAATAGCACGCGAGTGCGCGCTGTGCTGGCGCCGTGAGAGAAGGGACTAGGGACCGGGGGCTAGGGACTAGAGAGCCAAAGGCGCAGTCAGGACATAGGTGGCGCTTTTGGTTCAGGACATGGGTGGCGCTTTGTTGGTTGAGGTT
>CAZUPX010000164.1:0-7156 GCA_964622155.1 uncultured Planctomycetaceae bacterium
GAGCAACTGTTGGCCGTCGACGAGCTGGCTCGCCCGGTGCGCTCACTGCGCTATTACGACGAAGCCCGCGCTGTGATCAAGGTAGACCAGGGGGGCGAAAAGCCGAACCTCGACCCGACACGGCGGCTGGTGGCCGTCGAAAAGCCAGACCGTGGCGCAGCCGTCATGTACTGTCCGACAGAAGCAATGCGCCGCGAAGATCTCGACCTGATCGACATTCCGGGCAACACCCTGCTGGTCGATCGACTGCTCCCAGCGGAGCCGGTCACGCCGGGTCAAAAGTGGAAATTGTCCGACGATGTTTTGGCCAACCTGCTGGGCCTCGATGCTGTTAGTTGGAGCGACGTGGAGAGCATGTTGGGCGCGGTGGCCGAGGGCATCGCCGATATTTCGGCCGGCGGCTCGATTAGCGGTGCGGTCGGCGGCGTGTCGACCGAGATTGAGTTTAAGGCCCGCTACAGATTTGACCTCGACCGCAAGCAAATCACGTATTTGGCTCTGCTCATTAAGGAAAAGCGGTCGGTTGGCCACATCGGCCCTGGCCTCGACACGGTGGCCAAAGTGCTGATGAAGATCACGCCGATCGCCTCATCCGAGCGTTTGACCATCGCGGCGGCTAAAACGCCGGCCTTGTCGCCGGAACTCGCGCGGCTCAGTTTTGCACCCCCAAAGGGCCAATATTGGTTTCAATACGACCGCCGGTGGTATGTCACCAGCGATGAACCGAAGCTGGCCGTGATGCGTTTGATCGATCGCGGTGAGCTTGTGGCGCAATGCAACCTGTCGGCGCTGCCGAGCTCGAAAACGACTCCCACCCTGGCCGAGTTTCAGAAGGACGTTCAAAACACGCTGGGCAAGAGTTTTGGCCAGTTTGTCAACGCCTCGCAGAGCACCAGCGAAGCCGGCTATACCGTGTTGCGAGTTGTAGCCCACGGCGTCGTTTCGGAGCTGCCGATCGAGTGGGTCTACTATCTCGTGGCCGACTCGAGGGGCCAGCGGGTCTCGCTGGCTTTCACCTACGAGCAGAGCCTCACCGAACGATTTGCACAGGCCGACCGAACCCTGGTCGCGCAGCTTCACCTGAACGACCCGGCCACACCCACCACGGCACGGCGGCCACAGAAATAGGGCGCATCAGGGCCTCGATCCATTCAATCGGGGTGCCTTGCTCACGCTTGCGTGAGCATGCTGTAGAATGGAGTTGAGACGCCCTGTAAACAGTACCGCACGCCTCCTCGCGCGAGGATGGTCGTTTGGCACTCGCAACGGTCGGCACTCGGAGCGGCACGAATTGATCCGCCGTGAGCCATCATCGACCGGTGCCGCTGCGGAATGGATCCTGATCTCGCAGACCGACCACGCGCATCTGGCTGGACGTCTGGCCGAACACTGGGGTGCCGCGGGCTTTGCACCGTTGGTGCCGCGCGAGCCCCTGCTGTGGGCGATCATTCACCACGACGACGGATGGCACCCGTGGGAGGCCTCGCCCGGCGTCGATCCGTCGAACGGGCGGCCTCGATCGTTTACCGAGATGGAGATCTCCGACTCGCTGGCGATCTGGACCGGTTCGATCGACACTGCGGCGGCAGCAGGTCCGCTGGAGGCGTATGTCGTGGCTGGCCACTTTTGCGCGCTGGCGCGGCGGGCGAGTGCTTGGAAAAATGGCGATCCCCGATGGACGTCCATCGAGCAGTTTTTGACGCATAACGAGCGATTGATGTCCGATTGGCTGGCAGAATGGCTGGGCAATGACCCGGCCCGACGCACGCTCCAAATCGCGCGATTGGCCCTTTCCCAGGTGCAATTCTTCGACGCGTTAAGCCTGTGGTTCTGCTGTTCTGAACCCAGCGGCGTCGAACGCGTCCAGACCCCGGGCGGAAAGGAGCTGACAGTCTCTCCCCTGTCTCCCTGGCGAGTCAGGCTATCCCCGTGGCCGCTCACCATCGACAGTTTGAACCTCGAGATTCCAGCCCGAGCCGTTCCTGTGGCGGGATACACCAGCCGCGAGGAGTTGGCGGCGGTCCCCTCTCAACCGTTGCAATTGCACTGGGAGTTGCAACCAGACCCTGGGTGTGCCTAGTGCCTCGGGCAGACATCCGAGAGATCGTTAGCCGGGCATGCCGCACAGGATTTGACTCTCCAACGTAAGCCTAATTAGACTAAACTGTTCGGAGCCTGGATCCCGTAACCGCTCAGGTTCGAAACGCTCCCTTCTTACTTCTCCTAAGTCGCCCTGGTCCCCACGATAAGTCCGTTCTAAGCCAAAAATGCGCAACTGGCTGAGCAAAAACTCGAAACCTTGCTACTGCCTGGTCATGCCGTGGGCGCTGATCGCTGCGCTGGCCACAGCCGCTATGGCGCAGACGCCGGCCCAGGTGCCGACGACGGTCACGGCCGGCCGCGTCGGACCGTTTCGGCCCATCGTGCCTGGTGTCGAGGTGACGATTGCTACGGATCGGCAGGAGGAAGAGACATTCAGTACGCATGACGTGATTGAGATCGTGCGGGGGATTCCGGGGCTCGATTGGTCCCCCAAGCTGTCTTCGTTGACTGACACGCTGCGGCACATGGCCACGCAGACCGTCTTTCGTCGCGAGATCTGGTGCCTGGAATTTACATTCAAGCCGGTGCGCATGATTTGGGTCGACGTACCTCAACCCAGCGGCAAGATGCAGCGGAAGCTGATCTGGTACATGGTCTACCATGTCAAAAACACCGGGAAGCACCTCCGGCCGCAGAAGCAAGCCGACGGCACTTACTTCATGTCGACGGTCGATCGCGAAGTCAGGTTCTTCCCTCAGTTCGTGCTCGAGGCCGACGAATTCAAGAAGGCCTATCTCGATCGGATCATTCCGGTGGCGGTGGCCGCCATCCAGCAAAAGGAAGACCCCAATCGCAAGTTGCACAATAGCGTCGAAATCGGTGGCAAGAAGATTCCCATGAGCACCGAACTGGTCGACCATAGCGTCTGGGGTGTGGCGACGTGGGAAGAGGTCGACCCGCGAGTCGACACGTTTTCGGTGGCCATTGAGGGCTTGACCAACGCCTACAAATGGGTCGACAAGGCGGACGAGTTCACCCAAGGCGCCCCACCCGGCAAAGGCCGAACCCTGCTCCAAAAGAACCTGATTCTCTATTTCTGGCGTCCCGGTGACGAGTTTGTCGAGGACCGGCGTGTCATCCGCTACGGCGGCACAGATCAGGTTGACTACCGTTGGGTCTACCGATAAATTCATGGGTTCGCCACCAGCGCACCCCGAGGATCGTTCCACTGGGTCCGCCGCTACGACGGCCACGACGCGCGAGAGGAAGAACCCATGGCACATAAAAAAGGGCAAGGCTCCAGCCGTAACGGCCGCGACTCCAACGGTCAGCGCCGCGGGGTCAAGAAGTGCGGCGGTCAGAAGGTTATCGCCGGAAATATCCTGGTGCGACAGGTCGGCACCAAGTTTTTCCCCGGCCAGAACGTGGGCCAGGGCTCCGACTACACGCTCTTCGCGCTGGTCGACGGTGTCGTGAAGTTCGATCGCGCCGGACGGCGGATCAACGTCGTCGACGTGGCCTGAGTCTCTCTCGTGTGCCACTGGCTTTGCCAGTGCGGTTTTCGGCGCGGCGCAGAACACTGGCAAAGCCAGTGGCACTTGGCGTTGGGCATTCGCTTCCCGCACCGATTCGCCCGGCTTGCTCTGTTGTTTCGCACCGTGCAACACTTCGGAAAGTCGCGCTTGAAATGTTTGTCGATCGGGTAACCATTGAAATCGAATCGGGCCGCGGCGGTGACGGCTGCGCCAGCTTTCGTCGCGAGAAGTACGTGCCGCGCGGCGGACCCGACGGCGGTGACGGTGGCGATGGCGGCAGCGTGATCATCACCGCGGCCAAAGGGGTCGACAGCCTCTCTGCGCTGGCCGGTCGCAAACACTGGCACGCCGAAAGTGGCCAGCGCGGCGGCAGCTCCAATTGCCACGGTCGAACGGCGCACGACCTCGTTATCGAAGTGCCGCCTGGAACGCTGGTCAAAGACGCGAAAGTCGGCCACGTGCTCAAAGACCTTGCCGCGCCGGGTGAAAGCGTCGTGGCCGCCTGCGGCGGTCGAGGAGGCAAGGGCAACCTGCATTTCAAAAGCTCGACCAACCGTGCCCCACGCCAAGCCACGCGCGGCGCCGCCGGCGAGAATCGATTGCTTGTGCTCGAGCTCAAGGTCATCGCCGACGTCGGCCTGCTCGGCAAACCCAACGCCGGCAAGAGCACCCTGCTCAGCCGCCTCTCTCGCGCGCGGCCCGAGATCGCCGACTATCCGTTTACGACCAAATTTCCAAACCTGGGCATCGTGCAGGTCAGTTTCGATCGGTCGTTTGTCCTGGCCGATATCCCCGGCCTGATCGAAGGTGCCCACGAAGGCGCTGGGCTGGGGCACGAGTTTTTGCGGCACATCGAACGAGCGGGAATTCTGGTGCACCTGGTCGAACCTTTTCCCGTCGACGGAAGCCAACCGTTGGAAAACTATCGAGTCGTCCGCCATGAGCTTGAGGAGTATGATGTCCAGTTGGTCCGCCGCCCTGAGATTCTCGTCGTGAGCAAGGCCGAGTTACCAGGCGCCGATGCGGTGCGCGACGACCTATCGCGCGAATTGGGCAGTGAGGTCCTGGCGATCTCGGCCGTTACTGGTCAGGGTCTGGACCGTTTGCTGCACGCGATTGTCACGGCGCTGGACCAGAAACACTAAGGTAGGCGGCAACGACTAATTGCAGACAGCGTCCGAGAGCTTCTAAATGAAACCTCGCCGGATCCATAGCGCTTCGGCGGCATTCGCTCCGCGAATTCCGCACTGCTTTGGTTCCAAAGCGATCCGCCCTTGCGGAGGACGTATTTAGCGGATGATGCCCAGTAGTTCATTCCCACTCGTTGCGGTCGATGTCGGCAATTCGCGCATCAAGTTGGGCGACTTCGAACACCCATTGGCCGAGCCGTTGCCTCATCCCAGTCGGGCCGTTGCCCTGGAGCTCGATTACTCCGACGACCAACTGACTAGCTGGCTACCCAGAAAGCCAAGTGAGTACGCGTGGTCGATGTCCAGCGTCAATCGCCCGACCGCAACTCGGCTGATCGAGTCGCTCAAGGGGCTCGGCGTGCCGAACGTGCAAGTGCTCACGCACGCTGAGGTGCCGCTCAAGATTGAACTGCCAGCGCCCGAGCGGGTCGGAATGGATCGCCTGCTTAATGCACTGGCCGCCTGTGCATTGCGCGCTGGGCAGACTCCGGCCGTCGTGGTCGCCGTGGGAAGTGCCATCATGGTGGACCTGGTGTCGCGCGACGGCGCGTTTATGGGCGGGTCGATTCTGCCGGGTCTCGACATGTCGGCGCGTGCGCTTCACGAGTTCACTGATCTATTGCCGTTCGTCGAAGTATCGGAGCCGCAGGTTCGATTGGGCCGGTCGACCGTTGAGGCGATGCAATTCGGTTTGTATTGGGGTGCGATCGGCGCCATTCGCGAGTTGATCGCTCGCGTGTCTGAAGGCCAGGCAGACGTGGACGTGTTTGTCACCGGCGGTGGGGCGGCCGGGCTGATCGCTAACCTGAACCAGCACCCTCTGCGATCGCTCCAGTTTGTTCCCCATTTGACGTTGGCCGGAATTGCCTTGGCCATGCTCGGACCGTCGACGCAGAGCTCGCCGTGACGTGCGCCGCAACCCAAGTCGTTCAGTTGACGCCCACCGGCCGCGGAGCCGTGGCCAGCCTGGCCGTCTCGGGACCGATGGCAGCGCAGTGGGTTGGCGATTTGTTTCACCGCCAACGAACCGTCGCGCTCGATCGAGAGCCTTGCAACAAGATTCTCTACGGTCGCTGGCTATCGGCCGACGTCGGCGAAGAAGTGGTCGTCTGCCGGCGCGACCACAACCGATTTGAAATCCATTGTCACGGCGGCGAGGCAGCCGCGCAGGCCATCATTGCCTCGCTTGTCGAGCGCGGCTGCGACGTTGTCGACTGGCGGGATTGGGTACGGCAAGTATTCGCCGATCCGATTGCCGCCGCGGCGCGCATTGCTCTGGCCGACGTGCCCACGGAGCGGACCGCTGCGATCCTGTGCGATCAGTACGCCGGAGCTCTGCGGCGTGCGATCGACGAAGTCTCGTCGGCCATTGCAACCAACGATGTTGCAAGCGCCCGACAACTTGTCGACGCACTCTTGGCCCAGTCCGCCGTCGGGCTCCATTTGGTCCACCCGTGGCGCGTCGTCTTGGCCGGACGGCCCAATGTCGGCAAGAGCAGCCTGATCAATGCGCTGGTCGGTTACTCTCGGGCCATCGTCCACCCCACGCCCGGCACGACGCGCGACGTCGTCACCGCCGACACGGCGATCGACGGATGGCCGATCGAACTGGCCGACACCGCCGGATTGCACGCCAGCGACGACCCGATCGAATCGGCCGGCATCCAACTGGCGCGCCAGCGACTGGCGCGCGCCGACCTGGTTGTGCTGGTGTCTGACATCAGCCAAAGCTGGTCGCTTGTGGACAAAGAGCTGATGGCGACCTGGCCCGGTGCGATCCTGGTCGGCAACAAGTCCGATCTCGTTGAGCGGACTTCGCCCTCCGCGGAAGGACAGCCCATGTTTCCGACCAGCGCGTTGACCGGCCAGGATGTTGACCGTCTGGCTTTGGAAATTGGCCGCCGATTGGTCGCTCATCCGCCAGCCGCGGGCCAGGCCGTGCCATTTCTGCCGAGACATGTTGGCACCCTGGAGCGAATTCGCCAGGCACTGGCCGACGGCAAAACGGATGCGGCCGGCCGCATGGTGGCGGAATTCGCGTCGGACAGCGATCCGGGGTGCTAGCAGGGCCTCTTGACCTAGGCGCAAAGTAGGTCGGTCGTCATACTTAGCCGCCATTTTCTTGCCCCCGGTCAGCGGACGCTCGATGCGTCACTGGTGGCAATCTGGGGCGGTGCGAGTTCAGGAGGAACGAGGTCATGCGCAGCGACGCGCGTCGGCAATTGTTTTGGGCCACGCTGGCCGTGTTATCGACCATGGTTCCATCGATCGCGCTGGCGCAGCCGAGTTCGCCCGCGATTCGTGCGGTTTCCGACCAGGCCCCGCGGCCGCCGGAATCCGACGAAGATGACACGGTCCAACAGGCATCGGCCTGTGAGACAGTCGAGG
>CAZUPX010000165.1:0-3130 GCA_964622155.1 uncultured Planctomycetaceae bacterium
AGCTTCAAGTCGGCCAGCGGCGCGGCGAATTTGTCGCCCAGCGACCAGTCGGGCTCGAACAGAACCTCCTCGGCGCAGGCGCCCTGCAAGTGCGCCAGCGTCTTGTACAGGATGTAACTGGGGTAGGGGAGTCGCAGCCACTGTCGCTGGCCCACCAGGGCACGCGTGAGGATCGTCAGCAAGTCGTCGCTGCCGTTGCCGCACAGAATCCAATCGGGATCCACCGACAGGACTTCGCCGGCGCGGCGACGAAAGGCGGCCGCTAGCGGGTCGGGATAGCGACTCAGTCCGCGTTCGAGCACCGCCGTAATCGCCCTCCCCACGGCCGGCGATGGCGGATAAGGATTCTCGTTTGTGTTGAGCTTGATGAACTTGCCGCTCTGCGGCTGTTCGCCCGGCACGTAGCCGGCCATCTGCTCAATTTCAGGACGAAAGTAGGACATGACAAATCTAAATCAAATCAGAAAAGTGGAGATTAACCACAAAGACACAAAGGGCACGAAGACGGGAAAATGGTGACGAGGAAACGAAACCCAAACTTTCGCGAACTGGTTTTCTCAATTGCTCTCTTTGTGTCCTTAGTGTCTTTGTGGTTAAGAAATTCTTGTTATTCATCCTTCCAAGTCAATACGCACGTCGACGCTGTGGCGGTGGGCCGTAAGTCCTTCCTTGTCGGCCATCGTTCGCACATCGCGCGCCAACTCCGCCAAAGCCTCGCGCGAAAAACTCAGCACGCTATGAGAGCGCAAGAAGTCGCGGGCCGACAGGCCGCTGGCGAATCGCGCCGTTCCCCCGGTGGGCAGCACGTGCGACGGACCGGCCACGTAGTCACCCAGGGCGACCGGACTGTAGTTGCCCAGAAACACCGCACCAGCGTGACGAATTCCGGCCGCCAGTTGTTCTGGAAATTCAATGGCGATGTGCAGATGTTCCGGCGCGATCTCGTCGGCCAGCGCCGCCGCTTCCCGCGCATCGGCCACCAGCACCAGGGCCCCATACTGCTCGAGGCTCTGCCGGGCGAGGTCACCGCGCTGCGAATGTGCCGTCTGTCGCTCTAACTCCGCCGCTGTAGCGTCGAACACGCTTTCGCTCCACGTGATCAAAATGCTCGCGCCGGGTGAGTGCTCCGCCTGGGCGATCATGTCGGCTGCGGTAAAGTCGGGGCGAGTGGAACCGTCGGCGATCACAACGACTTCGCTGGGGCCGGCGATCGAGTCGATGTCGACGTCGCCGTAGACCGTCTTCTTGGCCAGTGCGACAAACAGGTTCCCCGGCCCGACGATCTTGTCGACTTTGCGAATGCCTTCGACGCCATAAGCCAAAGCAGCCACGCCCTGCGCCCCGCCCAGCCGATAAACTTCGCCAATTCCAAGTTCATGGCAGGTCGCCAGCAGGTCGGCATTGTAGGCGCCAAAGGGCGTCGGCGGAGCGATGACCGCCAGCTCCTTCACGCCGGCCGCCTGGGCAGGCACCGCCGTCATCAACACGGTCGACGGATAGGCCGCGGCACCGCCGGGCACGCAAATGCCGACGCGATCCAGCGGCCGGTAGCGCTGCTCCAGGTAACTGCCGTGCGCTTTGCGAATCTTGACGTCGGTGGGCACTAGCGCCCCTTGAAATTCCAGAATGTTGGCGCGGATTCGGCCGATCGTCGCCAGGAAGGCAGGGTCGGCCTGGCGGTGAGCCTCCGCCAGTTCGGCCGCGGAAACACGGATCGTGTCGGCGGTCAGTTGAGCCTTGTCGATGCGGGCGGAATAGTCGAGAACCGCCGAGAGTCCGTCCCGTCGGACGTCCTCGCAAATCTTTTCGACGACCTGCAGAGGCGTGAGCGCTTTGCCAAACACCTCCAAGGTGCGGCGGCGGCCGGCCTCGCTGACGATACTCCCACGCGGGCTGAGGGCCTGGCGCAAGGCGGCCAGGGCCGCGCGGACATCGGTCCGCCGGCTGTCGACGCGAAGGATTTTTAGCGAGGTCACGTTCATCGATCACCGACGCACAAATCTGCCCGCCTCTGGTCCCCAGCCTGCCTGCCAGCTACGATCTTCAATTAGTGAGACCCCACTGGGCGAAGCGGTTATTCTGCCCAGCGGCCGACTCGGCGAAAAGTCCGCTTCTACACTAGGAGCCAGCAGTGAGCCAGAAAGTTCTCGATTTTCGCAGCGATACCGTGACCAAACCGACACCGGGCATGCGGGCCGCCATGGCCTCGGCCGAGGTGGGGGATGACGTTTTTGACGAAGATCCGACCGTCCACGCACTTCAAGAGCGGATTGCCGGCATGCTGGGCAAGGAGGCCGCGGTGTTCGTGCCTTCCGGCTCGATGTCGAACCAGATTGGCGTCCGCGTCCACTGTTCGCCGGGGGACGAGCTGATCTGCGAATCCGGCTGCCACATCTACAACTACGAGCAAGGGGGCGCCTCGCAGCTCAGCGGCGTTGCCACCCGCACCGTCGATGGCCAGAACGGCGTCATGCGGCTCGAGCAATTGACCGGCTTGATCCGCGGCGACAACGAGCACCTGGTCCGCACGCGGCTGGTTTGCCTGGAGAACACGCATAATCGTGGGGCAGGGCGGATTCTGCCCTACGAGGTCGTCGAATCGATCTGCGACTGGGCGCACGACAACGGACTGGTCACGCACTTGGACGGAGCGCGTCTGTTCAACGCGGTGGTGGCCTCGGGCATCGATGCTCGCCGCTGGGCCAGGCATTTCGACACCGTGAGCGTTTGTTTCTCAAAGGGGTTGGGAGCGCCGGTGGGTTCCGCCCTCAGCGGCCCCAAGGACCTCATGCGAAAGGCCCGGCGGATCCGAAAACTGTTCGGCGGGGGCATGCGGCAGGCAGGTGTGATCGCCGCCGGCGCGCTGTACGCGCTTGCACAGCACGTCGATCGTCTGGCCGACGATCACGCCAACGCGAAACGACTTGCCGAGGCGGTCCGCGGCATCTCCGGTCTGGACCTCATTGGCGACCGCGTCGATACGAACATCGTCATCTTCCGCGTCGAGGCTTCGTTGGGCACCGCCGCCGAAATCTGCACGCGCTTGCAAGCCTGCGGCCTGTTGATGTTGGCTATTGGGGCCCAGCAAGTTCGAGCCGTCACGCATCTTGACGTCGACGAAGCCGATACG
>CAZUPX010000166.1:0-1832 GCA_964622155.1 uncultured Planctomycetaceae bacterium
CCAAGGTCCGCGCCGGACAGCGCGTGCTCGACGTCGGCTGCGGAACCGGCGTGGTAGCCGTCACGGCAGCGCGCTTGGGAGCGCGCGTCACGGGCCTTGATCTCACGCCCGCCTTGCTCGAGCGGGCCCGCGAAAACTCGCAGATTGCCGGTGTGGAAATTGACTGGCAAGAGGGCGACGTGGAGAACTTGCCCTTTGAGGACGGCGCGTTCGACGTCGTCCTGAGTCAGTTCGGCCATATCTTCGCGCCCCGGCCCGAGGTGGCCGTCGCCCAGATGCTCCGTGTGCTGAAGCCTGGTGGAAAAATCGCCTTCGCAACATGGCCGCCCGAACTCTTCACCGGACGCATGTTCATGATCACGGCGCGCTACGCGCCTCCGGGCCTGGCGCCGCCTCCGCAGTGGGGCGACCCCAGAATCGTCTCCGAGCGGCTGGCTGGCGTGGTGAAGGACATCGTTTTTGATCGCGGGACGATGCTGGTGCCCGCGCTCAGCCCTCAGCACTTCCGAACAAACTTTGAAAGGACGGCGGGGCCGGTGATCAAGGTCGTCGAGTCGCTGTCCGCCAGCGATCCGGCAAAGCTGGCCGCGTTCCGCAGCGAGTATGAGGCGCTGATCGCTGAATACTACGAGGAAAATACGGTCCGGCAGGACTACCTGCTCACGCGCGCCTCAAAAATCTGAGATAGGGGACAACCCATGCTCTCCAAGCTCATCATCAGTTTCATGATCGTTGGTCTCGGCACAGTTTGGGCAAGTCCGCACACGAGCGATGCCGCGCCTCGAGGCGAAGTGACTCTGTTGGGTACGCTGGCCGAATGGAAGTATCCCGGCTCTGATTTCGGGGGCGGGAGTATGAGTGACGGGGGCAACCGACGCCTGCAGTCTGTCAAGTGCCAGGCGATCCTGACCACGGGCGACTCCGTCGAGAAGGTGACGAAGTATTTCTCAGAGAAATTTGTGTCGGGACCACAGGACGCCAAGACGCTCGTAAAGGGAGCGGACGCGCAGTCCGTCTCGACCCAAGACAACTCTCAAGGCCGCCCAGTCCAGCTCCGAGTGATCGTCGTCAACCGCGCCGAGACATCCACGACACTCGTTATCAGCCGAGCCGAGGGGGAAAACAAGACGCACATTGCCTGGTCGCACTACTTGCGTCTCGATGGCAATCGATGACTCATGCGCGGTGATGGCTAACGATCTGGGATGAAGATCTTCATGTCTTTCGCGATGGGAGTTTGCACGCTCGCCCTGCTCGCGTCCGGTATCCTCGGCTGCGAGCATGAGCCGTCGACACCGGCTAGCGGTCCGAGCCAGACAGATGTTCCCTCGGCCTTCAATGGCGCGAAGGCTGGGGACGAGCGCGAGGTCGCCGGAGTCAAGCTTTGCTGGTGCCCGCCGGGGAGGTTTACGATGGGTAGCCCTCGCAGTGAACCGGAGCGGCGGCCGGGCGAAAATCAAGTCGAGGTGACGCTGAGCAAAGGCTTTTGGATGGCCAAGTACGAGGCCACGCAGGGGCAGTGGAAACGAGTCGTTGGAAAGCTGCCGGGCGAGCTAACGGCCGAGTTGCCCGAGGGGGATGACTTTCCGGTTGGCAATGTCAACTTTGCCGAGACGGAGGCGTTCTGCCGGAAGCTCACAGAGAAAGCTCGCGCGGCCGGCGAACTTCCGAACGATTGGGAATTCCGGCTGCCCACCGCAGCGCAGTGGGAATACGCGTGTCGAGCCGGGACGACGACGGCCACCTCGTTTGGCAAAGGGCTCAGCAGCACGCAGGCGAACTTCAAGGGAAAGCCCTACAATGGGGCCGAGCCGGGGCCGTCACTCAATCGG
>CAZUPX010000167.1:0-2098 GCA_964622155.1 uncultured Planctomycetaceae bacterium
ATTGGGTGTGGGGCGGCGGCATGCTGGCATATAACGTCGATCACGCCAAACAGTATGCTTTCGGAGGGGCGCTGGACTTTGCCGGAGGAACCGTCGTGCACATCAGCTCCGGTGTATCGGCCTTGATTTGCGCGCTGGTCCTCGGCAAGCGCTTGGGCTATGGCAGCGAGCCAATGCCGCCGCATAACCTGACCTACACGGCCTTCGGCGCCGCCTTGCTGTGGGTCGGGTGGTTTGGATTCAACGCCGGGAGCGCTCTGGCGGCCGACGGCGTGGCGGCCAGTGCCTTCGCGGCCACTCATTTTTCGGCCGCCGCCGGGGCGCTTGCCTGGGCCGGCATGGAATGGATCGTGCGCGGCAAGCCGACCTTGTTGGGAGCTTGTTCGGGAGCCGTGGCCGGATTGGTGTGCATCACGCCCGCCTCGGGTTATGTCACCTGCATGCCCGCCATGATCATGGGCGTGGCGGCCGGCGTGGTCTGTTATCTGGCCTGCACGACGCTGAAGAGCTCGTTTGGCTATGACGACTCACTGGATGCCTTCGGCGTCCACGGGGTCGGGGGCACGCTTGGTGCGCTTTTGACCGGCGTGTTTGCCACCCGTGCGGTCCAGGACCTCAACACCGGAAATCCGATCGGCCTGCTGGAGGGGGGAACCCTAATGGCCGGCCAAATCGCGGCCGTCGTCGCCAGTTGGGTGCTAGCCATCGTGGCCACGTTCATCATTCTGAAGGTGCTCGATGCGACGATGGGGCTGCGCGTCACCACGCAAGAGGAAGTTCAAGGACTCGACCTCACGCAACACGGCGAAGAAGGCTATATTTTCATCTGAGCCGCCGAGGGCGCGAGTGACAATTGGCTGGTCCATTCGGCCTCGCCGCACCCAGGAGCCTGTGTGCGGCGAGGCTTTCTTACTCGGGAAAAAAAGCCATGAAAAAAGTCGAAGCCGTGATTCGAATTTTCAAGCTGGAAGACGTCAAGAACGCGCTGGCGGCGCAGGGCGTCCACGGAATGACGATAACCGACGTGCGCGGCTTCGGCCGCCAGAAGGGACACACTGAAATGTATCGCGGCACGGAGTACAAGGTCGAATTCGTCCCCAAAGTGAAGATCGAAGTCGCCGTGACCGACGAGAGCCTGCAAACCGTTGTCGATACGATTCTGCGCACAGCTCAGACAGGCCAGATTGGCGACGGCAAAATATTTGTGTCCGAGTTGAACAACACGATCCGAATTCGCACAGGCGAGACCGGCCAGCAGGCAATCTAGCCGCCCAGCCTGCCGCGGCAACGGTCCCCTGGACCACCGCGACGCGTTCTCATCACGCCTCCATTACTCACCTCTCTCGCCGCTCATGTTCAGTACTCCCAACTTTCGCGACTCCGTGGTGCAAGCGCGCCAGCGTCTGCTTTCGGGGCGAGCCGAGATCAAGCAAGCGCATGTCGCTGGCACGCCCGGCATCCAAATCTGCACGCGCCTGACAGACTTGCTGGATGCGGTGGTCCTCGAACTGTACGAGTCGGCGGTTGCGGACCTGGGCGGCGCCGATTCGCAAGAGGTGCGCTCCCAGGTAGCGCTGGTGGCTCACGGCGGTTTCGGCCGCCGCGACGTTGCGCCTTACTCGGACGTCGACCTGATGGTCCTTCATGCGGCCGGCGCCGAGCACCTCGCTTTTCCGTTGGCCAGCCGCCTGTTGCGCGACATATCGGACGTAGGGCTGGACATCGGCCACAGCGTGCGGACACCACGGCATGCGTGCCAGCTTGCCGCGAGAGACGCGGTGATTTGCACGTCGCTTGTGGAATCCCGGCTCTTGGCCGGGGCCGAGAAGTTGTTTGCCTCGTTTTTCGAGCGCTTTACGCGCCGCACGCGGAACCGACATCGCGGACTGTTTCACGCGATCGAGAACGCCCGCCGAAAGGAGCGGGCCGAGTTTGGCGAAACGGTTTATATGCTCGAGCCGAACGTCAAACGCTCGCGCGGCGGGCTGCGCGACCTTCAGTTTCTTCGCTGGCTGGGCTTTGCCCGTTACGGAGCCACAGACACCGACAGCCTGCAACTGTCGGGTGCGTTTTCCAAAGAGGACCAGCGGACGCTCGT
>CAZUPX010000168.1:0-1748 GCA_964622155.1 uncultured Planctomycetaceae bacterium
GCCACCTGCAAGAGGCTCTGCAATCCCGCCAGCGCCTCTTCGGGTCGTCCCGTCAAAGCATCCATTCGCTCCACCTGTCCGGCCCACATCGGGACTGGACCGGCCAATTCATGCATTTTGCGAAAGGCGGCCTTGGCGCCCTCGTAGTCGTGCTTGGCCGCCAACGCTTCGCCTAATACGAAGTACGATGGGAAGAAGGTCGGGTCGATCTCGATGATTCGCCGCATGTGCTCGATGGCGCGATCGTACTGACGCATGCTGACGTATTGCCAACCCCGCACCATCTGAAGCAGGACCGCGCCGGGGTCAAGTTCCAGAGCGAGCGTGATCTCCTGCTGCGCTTCATCGTGACGCCCCAACACGTTGAACACGACCGAATGCCAGTGGTGCAACGTGGGATAACGAGGGTTCAGTTGGATGCCACGGCGGAACAAATCCAGACTGGCCTCCCATTCGTAGTCGTTCACCGCCCGGAGGAACGCCAGGGTGGCGTACGCTTCCGTGAGAGTCGGGTCGGTCCGCAGCGCCTCCTCCGCGGCTTTCTTGGAAGCGGCGAACATCTCGCGGGCCGGACGATGGTAGAAACCGAGCAATAGAAAGCCTTCGGCCAGGCCGACCTGCGCCTGGGCGTAGTTCCGATCGAGGGAAAGAGCCTCCCTGAATAGCTGAAGCGCACGGTCGAGCCCGTCCTCCCTGCGTTGCTTCGACCAGTACCGTCCTTCGAGATAGAGGCGATAGGCCTGGTCGTTCTGTGTAAACTGCTTGGCTGCGGCTTTTTTCTCCTCGCCCGTCAAACGCATCTGGAGGGAGTCCACGATGTCCTTCGTTATGTCGCGCTCGATGGTGAGCAGGTCTGTCGCGGGCCGGTCATAGCGCTCGCCCCAAAGTTGCCCCCCGGTGCGTGCGTCGACGAGTTCGGCCTGGACCATCAGCCTTCCGCCGCGCTCGCTGACCCGGCCGGTGACCACGGCAGCAACCTTGAGATCTAGCGCGGCTGCCGCAGGGTCGATTGGCTTCCCCTTGTAACGAAAGGCCGTGCTGGTCGGAATCACACGCAAGCGTTCGATCCGCGATAGCGCGTTGATCAATGTCTCCGTGATTCCGTCTCCTAGATATTCGACGCCGTCGTTATCGGAGGCGTTAACAAAAGGCAGAACGACCAATGAATCGATTGCCTGTGACTTGTCGGTGGGGGCTTGGCTGGGCTCCCGTCGCAGGAACCAAATCGTTAGAAGCGCCAAGAGGGCCAAAGCAATCCCAGACGCGGCGAACCATCTTACCGAGGATCGTACTGTCGCCGGCGGATGCCCGTTATGTGCCGCGATCGCGCGCAGGGTATACGCCAAATCGGTGGCCGATTGAAATCGCTGTTCGGGCCGCTTTTCGAGGCAACGCTCGATAAGCCGCTCAAGCTCTGGCCCTACTCCGGCGGAGATGGATCGAACGCTCTTGGGCTCTTCCTTGAGAATGGCGGTCATCGTGTCGGCGGCGGTTTCACCGAGAAATGCTCGCTGTGCGGTGAGCATTTCGTACATCACGCAGCCAAAGGCAAAAATGTCCGTGCGTGCGTCGGTGGCCAATGCCCGGACTTGCTCCGGGGCCATGTAGCAAAGCGTTCCAATGATCGCTCCCGGTGTGGTGTCAATGGACAGCGTGGGTGAATTGCCAGGATCGTGGGTCGCGGCCTGGACCGTGCCTGTCGAGCGCGCCAGACCAAAGTCGAGGATCTTTACGTGGCCGTCGGCGGT
>CAZUPX010000169.1:0-2655 GCA_964622155.1 uncultured Planctomycetaceae bacterium
TGTACGACTTTTAGAGAGGGCGGACCGGACGGGGGGCATGCTAACGCGACGCCAACTGCGTTATGCAACCGCTGGCAAGGATTTTCTCCTCGACGCCGAAGGCGTTTAACATCGTAGCCCAGGGCAACGCCCTGGTGAGACGTTGTCCAGAAGAACCCATGCAGCCCTGTAAGGGCGATACCGCCACTCGGGATGTGTCGCCCTTACAGGGCTGTGTTGCGCCGATCACAATCGAGCCACAGGGCGTTGCCCTGGGCTAGCATGTTGCACGCCTTCGGCGTTGGGGAAACCCGATTCAATCCCGAGAACACTCGGCATACCCGGCCAGCACTCGCCTGCTGCTCTCGCCGCGCTCACTTCCACGGGTTGGTCCAGTCGCCCCAGCGGTCGAGATAAGCTCGATAACCGGCGTTCTGATCCTTCCGTTCGATCAGCCACGACTTCGTCTGAGCGATCAATCCCTGCTCATGGTCGAGCGTGATATCGCCGAACATGACGCGCGTCCGCAGAAACACGAAATACGTATCGAGCAGATCGCAGCGACAGTAGTCGTTGATCTCGGCGACCTGGCCGCGATCGAACAGGTCTTGCACCATGTGGCCCTGCACGTCCATTTTTCCCGGCTTGCCCAGCAAGTTGGCCGCCAGATTGAGCCCACCGGTGAATCGCGTGGAACCGAAATTGGTCAGAATCTCCTGCAAGTCAATGTGAGCGTCGAGGTTGAACCGGTTGCGATACTGCTCAAAGCTTTTGGCGCCGACGTTGAACCAGCCGGGCACGCTGACTCCGTAGCGGAACGCGGCCAGCTCCAACAGCGGCAGGTCGAACGTGCGACCGTTGAAGCTCACTAAGGTCGGCCGGCGATACTTTTCCCAACCCCGCCAAAAATTCTCGGTCAACACGTGCGGGCGGAATTTCGGTTCGTCCAGCACTGTGACGTCCAGCAGTCGGTAGTCGTTGGCGATCTTGCCCACGGCGATGGCGATCGGGACTTGAAACGTGTAGGGAACGAAATCGCTCTCGTACTTTTCGAGAAGCTCGCCGCGATAGCGTTCGATCGCGGCCTCGGCATCGAGCTTCTCGCCCGGATAACGGATCTTTGAGACGAGCTGGCCGTCGGCGACCGACTCGATGTCGAATGCCAGGTAACTTACGCTTGAGTCGGCCATCGCATGACTCCGCCAGGTCCGTTCCAGAATTGTTCGCTCCACAGCCTACCAAAAGCCGGCCGAATTCGTGAAGATGGCGTTTTCCCGGAGAACAGAGCTAGACTCCAGCGAGCGAGTAGCGCGCCATGGTCGATCGTGAGCGATTGTTGGAGCGGTTTTTGAAGTATGTTTGCGTCGACACGACCGCGCGCGAAGGCGTGGCGACTTATCCCAGCTCGCCGGGACAATTTGAGTTGGGACGCATGCTGGCCGACGAGCTGCGGGCCATGGGCCTGAGCGACACGGTGCAGACCGAACACGGGATCGTGATGGCCACCGTGCCGTCGAATGTCGGAGTGGCGCCGGTCGTGGCGCTCAATGCCCACGTCGACACATCACCCGAGACGACCGGTGCCGGCGTGCGGCCGCAAGTGGTGCGCAACTACGGCGGCGGCGACGTGAAGCTGCCAGGCAACTCCGAGGCGACAATCCACGTGTCGGACAACCCCGAGCTGAAGTCGCTCGTGGGATGCACGTTGATCACCACCGACGGCACGACGCTGCTGGGGGCCGACGACAAGGCCGGCGTGGCCGTGATCATGGAGGCCGCTGCCCTGCTGATGGAGCACTCCGACATCCGGCATCCCGATGTGAGGGTTTGTTTCACCTGCGACGAGGAGATCGGACACGGCGTCGATCACGTCGATCTGGCACAACTGGGCGCGACCGTGTGCTACACCCTCGACGGTCACGGCGCCGGCGAGATCGACGTGGAGACGTTTTCGGCCGACCTGGCGGTGATCACGGTACGGGGAGTGAACATTCATCCGTCGATTGGCAAGGGGCGGATGGTCAATGCGATTCGCGCGGCCGCCGACCTGGTCGACCGTTTTCCGCGCGACACGCTGTCGCCCGAGACAACCGCCGATCGGCAAGGCTTCCTGCACCCCTATCGCGTCGAGGGGGGCGTGGGTGAGGTCGTCGTGCGAGTGCTGTTGCGAGATTTCGATTCGACCAGGCTCAACGAATTGGCTACCACGATCAAATCGGCCGCCGCCGAGACCGAGCGCGCCTTTCCGGGTGCGTCGATCGAAGTTGAAATCGTGCCGCAATATCGCAACATGGGCGAAGGCCTGGCTCGCGAGCCGCGAGCCGTTCGCTTTGCCCAGCAGGCGCTCGAGCGGCTGGGTCGACCGTGCCGGTTGACGATTATTCGCGGCGGCACCGACGGATCGCGGTTCACCGAATTGGGATTGCCCACGCCGAACCTCTCGACCGGCGAGCACAATCCGCACTCCATTCTTGAATGGACTTGCCTGGAAGAAATGACGCAAGCCGTGGAAATGCTGATCGAGCTGGTCCAGGTCTGGGCCGGCGAAGCCGGGCGGTAGACGGCGGCGCGCCACAGCATGCTAACTCGAAGCGGACGCGAGGGATTCCCCGGGGCCTACTCGATCGCCAGAAAAATCCCTCGCGGGCCAACATTATGCAAGTGATGGCAGTTTTG
>CAZUPX010000170.1:0-3318 GCA_964622155.1 uncultured Planctomycetaceae bacterium
CGGGATCGGCCTTGACGAGCTCGACAATTTTCCGCAACTGCTTGTCTTGATCGCTGGGCAGCTTCAGCGTGTGATCGGGCCCCTCCACGCCGGCCAGCATCAGCCGCTCGACGTGCGCCCCGTGGCGGCGCGCATAGGCCAGTGCCAGATGCGTGCCGTAACTGGTGCCCCACAGCGAGATTTTCTCGGCTCCCAGCGCAGCTCGCAATTGGTCAAGGTCGTCGGCGCTCTCGTTGGTCGTGTATGCCGCCAGATCGATGCCTTGCGAGCGTAAGTGCTCGGCACAGGTCCGGCAGCGCTCCAGAATCGCCTCGAAATCAGCTGCCCGGCCGCCGGGCCGATCCAACGGCAGGTCAAGGCGCTGGCGGCAAGTCATGCTGGGGCGGGCAGCGCCGGTGCCGCGCTGATCGAGCGTGACGACGTCGGCCACTTCGCGAAGCGCCTGAAAGATCGCAAACCGCGCGGTCCGCGCGGTGAAGAGTCCCGACCCGCCCGGCCCTCCCGCCAAGTACACAATCGGCGATTTCGGCGCCGCACTGGTGGTGGGGAACCGTAGAATCGGTAACGAGATCATGCGTCCATCCGTGGCGCCATGCCGCTCGGGCACGGTGAGCGAGGCCGACTCAGCGTCGACCTTGACTCCGCTGTAGGGACGGAAACCGGTTTTTTTGAACTCCAGCGTCACCGGCGCGTCCGCCCGCGCGGGGCAAACGCCCATCAGGGCAAAAACCAGAGTCAAGAGCCCGATGCGCGGTGAAAATCTCATCGTCACAAGCTGCCGTTTCGAATGCTCGACGCCAAGTCCGGCGATATTCTAATCCATGTTCGCTGGGAGTGAGCAGATATTGGATCTCGGCCGGGGGGAACATTCGCGGATGACGCGGCGGCGTCCACCCAGGGACGCCGTCCCTGGGCTTGAATGAATTCGAGGCGGCTTGCGCCGTAGCGCGATCAGCGGCTACGGTTCACTTCTTCTTCCCAGACCCTCGCCCCTACACGGGCCACGGCACCATGTAGCGCATCACGGCCCAATAGTGGCACGCGCTGCCGGCAATGACGAACAGATGCCAGATAGCGTGGAAGAACGGCACGCGCTCGTCACGCATGAGAAACAGCGTGCCCAGCGTGTAACAAATGCCGCCGGCGACGACCCAGGCCACCGCCGCACCGGGCATGATTTCGACGATCGGTCGCACGGCGATGGCCGGCATCCAGCCCAGCATGAGATAGGCCGACAGCGCGACGGTTTGTAGCTGGCTGAAGAAGATTTTGAAGAAGATGCCAATTAACGCCGCGCCCCAAATGGCGATGAACAGCGTCCACCAATACCCGTGCCGCAAATAGGTTAGCGAGATCGGCGTGTAGGTGCCGGCGATCAACAGGAAGATACACACCTGGTCGACGGAGCGAAAAAAGTGGCGCAACCGTGGGCGCTCGAAGGTGTGCGAGAGCGTGCTGGCGGCATACAGCGCCACCAGCGTCGCGCCATAGACGCATGCGCTGACGATTTGCAGTGCGTCGCCATAACGGCCCATCGCCACCACTAGCGCGGCCGTGCCCGCGATGGCCAAGGCCAGGCCCACCGCGTGGGTCAGCCGATTGGCCAGTTCTTCAGATCGCGACAAGGGCGTCGGTAGTTCGGCCCAGACGGTGCTCATAGGGCAGTCTGCGAGTTCGGGAAAACCGACGGTGAAGGGATCGGCGCTTCGCCGACCGCCAGTCGGCCGGCGGCGGATCGCAGCGCTCGCTCGCGGCCGGGCTGGCACACCCGACCTTGGCGCCGCGCGCCACACCTTCCATATTAATATCGACCGCGCGGCCGCACAAGATTCAGCCGTGTCCGCTGGGGCACTCGAGCGCGCGGCTAGCCCGTGCAAAGCCAAGCCTGGGTTGGAGGTTGCATTCATGCCGCATGCCGTTTGCCGCGTCTTTCTGGTGCTGTGTGCGGCGGCCTGGGGGTGGGGACTTTTGAACGCCGTGCCGAGTGTAATGGCCGACAGTGCCTCCGACGAATTCTTTGCGCGGCAGAAGCGCCGCCGCGAGGAGCTGTGGGGCCTACTGGGCGATTTGCCTCCGCGAAATCGGCCGATCTCGGCCAAACTGTTGCGCAGCGAAAAGGGCGACGGCTACACGCTCGAACACTTGCAATTGGACTTGAACGGACTGGAACCGGTTCCGGCCCAGCTCTTGATTCCCGACAAGCGCGCGGCGAAGGCTCCCGGCCTGATTTACATCCATGCCCACGGCGGTACCTACGAGTTGGGGAAAGAGGAGCTGCTGCGCGGTCGGGCGGTGCTCAAGGCCTACGCGCCGGTTTGCGCCGAGAAGGGAATTGTCACGCTGGCCATCGACAGTTGGTGCTTCTCCGAGCGCAAGCATGCCGCCGACGGACGTCAGGGCGAGACCGACGCCTTCAAAGAAATGCTGTGGCGCGGCCGCGTGTTGTGGGGCATGATGATGTACGACGAAGTGCAGGCCGTCAGCTACCTTGCCAGTCGACCCGAGGTCGACCCGCGGCGGATCGGGGCGATGGGGCTGTCGATGGGCTCGACCAAGGCCTGGTGGCTGGCCGCGCTCGACGAGCGCGTCAAAGTCTGCATCGACCTGTGCTGCCTGACCGATTACGAAGAGCTGATCAAGGCTCAGAATCTCAAGGGTCACGGCATTTACTACTTCGTCCCGCGATTGCTCAAGCACTTTCAAACGCACGAAGTTAACGAGCTGATCGTGCCGCGAGCGCACCTGAGCTTGAACGGCCGGGCCGACCGCCTGACCCCGCCTGAGGGCGTCGATCGCATTCGAGCCTACCTGTTGCCGCTGTACCGTCAGCACGGCCGCGAGGCCGACTGCCGCATCGAGCTGTTTGATTGTGGCCACGAGGAAACGCCCGAGATGCGCCAGATTGTTTCGGCGTGGCTGGACCGGATTTGAGGAAGGGGCTGGGGACTCAGGGCCAGAAGGAGGCCATGACGTTGACGTTGCCGCCAACCCTTTGGTCGACGAGACGTCTACAATTTTTGATGTTGGACGTGATCCGCAGTTTCCTGGCTGGTTAGACGACATGGCTTCCGAGAGCAATCCATCAAAGTGGATCATCGACGCCGACGAGCAGTCGTTCGAGCGCGATGTGATCGAGCGCTCGCGCGAGCTGCCGGTGGTTGTCGACTTTTGGGCGCCCTGGTGCGGGCCGTGCCGGCAGCTCGGCCCGGTGCTGGAAAAACTGGCCGATGAGTACAACGGCAAGTTCTTGCTGGTCAGGGCCAACGTTGACTCCATGCCCAACGTCGCCGGCAGCTTCAACGTGCAATCGATTCCGGC